>CAZRVZ010000017.1:0-25561 GCA_964603655.1 uncultured Pseudobdellovibrionaceae bacterium
GGAGAAATTGATCCGCCGGGCGCAATTGCTGCAGAGTTTGAACGGCAAAATTGAAACCAACGATGCTTTAAGAAGAAGCAGGATTAATGCCATGATGGGCAATCCCGCGGCCGCTCGTGAACCGGGCGTTCAAGTTTCGGAAGCTCAAGAAGATGCGATCGTCAGAGACCTCTTGCGTTTACAAAACAATGTCGAATTAAGCGTGCCCTCCCAGGATACAAAAGATCAGGCTTTAAGAGATCTGCAGATTACCGTCGAGATGTTTAATATCGGTAACCGCTATAATGCGGATGATCTTAATAATCTTACAGCAGATCAAAGCACTCTCGAGCTGAAAGGATTTTTAGACCGACATTTGGATCCCAAGAAATTAGAGTCCTATAAAGTCAATCTTCGCTACGAACAGGAGAGAGCGGAAATTACGCTGGCTTATCGCGCCGATCGTCCGCTTAAAATGAACGCTGAAACCTTGCAGACAATTCTGCAATACAGACAACACGAGGCCGCCAAGCAAAAAGCCAACGATGAACAAAAAAGACAATTGAATGCCCAGCAACGGCAGATCGTTATCGATCGCAAACTCGCGGAAGCGCGGGAGGAGTTGGTGATTGAAAAGAATAAATCAGAAGGTCAACCGTCAACCCAGACCCCAGGCGCAAAGACCCAAGACCCAAGACCCAAGACTCAAGACCTTGAGGCTCGTGTTCATAACTTACAGAAATTAAGCCTTGAGGTCGCGACTGGAAATCTTAAAGCTCAAATGGAGGCCAAGATCAAAGATCGTGCGGCTTATCAAAAGAAGGGCGTTCCCGCCGGTACTTTACTTCCGCTGCAGGAAGAAATCGCCGCCTTGCAAAAACAAATCGCGCAGCGTGAATTGGTGGTTAAGGCGGACTTTGAGGATAAAAAGGATCATAAGGTGAATTTATTGACGATGGATGAACAATTGACCACGCTAATCGAGACCAAACAAAAAGAAGCCGCCAAGCTCGACGAAGAAATTGGCCCGGCCAAGCGGCCGACAAAGGTTCAGGAAGACCGGCGGACAAAGTTGAATAAAGATATCGAGGCCTTGCAAGAATTAAGAACGCGTTTGGGTGTGGCGGCGATGACGGGTTCCGGAGCGCAGCAGATCGATGAACGTCTAAGCAAAATGGGCTTGACCCCGGATCAGCAGGCCCAACTCCAGGCCCGTTTCGGTGCGCAGCAAGCATCCACAAATACTCTCGTGGCCATGGCGCAGTCCTTAACCACTGCGGATCGAAATGTCGTCAATACATTAGCTACAGCGCTCGCGAGCCGGGATGTCGAAAAGATATTAGGCCTTAATTATCATTTCGAACAATTGGTCTTGAACGCGGACGTCAAACAGGCCGAAGAAGATCTAGTCAAGGTCAATACTGAAGCTAACAAGAGAACACCAGAAGGTCAGAGAACGATCAAGATTCAAGAATATGAAGTCAACATTCGCAAAGCCAAAGTGGACTTGGCAAAGTTACATTATCAGAAATTTGTGGAAGGAAAGAACGTCGATGCCGAGATTGCTGAAGTCGAAGCGCAGCTTAAGAAATTGCAGGACGAACAGCAGGCCCTGAAAGCCGAAGAAGCCCGTGAGGCGGTCATAGAAAGCATGAAGGCCATGGTCATGCGCGGAGAATTTGACGCGGTGAAAGAGCAGAATTTAAGCAATCTCCTCAAACAGATGGAAGCTAAAACCTTGACCAATCCCGCTGACCGGAAGCTGCTGCGCAGTCTGCTTCTTGAGAAACTGAATACGATCGTCGACAAGAGTGAAGATGCCAGTGTCAAGAATACGGCATTGGTCCCGACGCTTCGGTCGGGACTCCGACCGAGTGAAGCGAGCGTCGGAGCCCTGGAAGCCTTGAGTGCCAAGATGAAGATCTTGATTAAACAGGTGATTGAACGGCTTGATGATGAACGGCTTTCCAAGCTGCATATCCAACGGAACGATCGCGATCTGGCCAACGCCTTAGGCCAAAACCTCAAGGATGCCAAGACCGCAGATCCCAAGACCAAACAGTTGATTGAAAACATCCTGCTGGTTCGTGATTTACTCAATGTTCTAAAAGAATACAGCGAGATCAACAGGATCATCGAAGTTTCCCGCGCTGTACAAAGAGATCTAATCACTTTGAGCTCTCAGAAGAAAGATATCCGTGACTTGCTTTATGACGTCACTGCAGAAGCCTGGAGAAATAATCTTGCAACCGACCGCAAAATATTCTCCAAATGGCTCAAAGGAGATGTGAGTAAATTGATCGTGACCTCTCCTTTTGGCGCGACCGAATCGTTCCGCGCTCAAGCCCACGTCGGCGTGGACTTAAGAGCTGAGGAAGGAACGCCGGTTCGTATCAACTTTGTTCCCACAACCGGCAAGGCCCAGGCGACCAGAGGTTACGATAATGTCAATGGCGGCGGGATCTACATCCGATTGACAGGGGACGTGGATGGCCAGAAATGGGTTATTGACGGCATGCACTTGAAAGCAATCGCGCCGGCAATTTTGGAGAGAATGAACAAGAACCATGGTGTCACTGAAGTGGATCCGGGCGAGGTCTTGGGTTATACCGGTCAATCCGGAAACGCGACCGCGCCCAGCTTCCACATTCAACTGCATATCGCCGGACAGCTTGAGAACCCGACGCCATACTTGCAGGAATTCTTGAGTTCAATGTACGGCGAAGGCTCTCTCATGGGTCGGTATGATTTATTCGCCATCGCTAGCGCCATCGTCGCCCAGGAAAGTGAATTCCAACCCATGGTACGCAATCCAGAATCAAGCGCCACTGGCCTTTTCCAACTTACCAGAGACACCTGGAATATGCAGGTCCGGTTATATCTGGGCTTAAAGGATGCGGATGTTATTCCTGATGATTGGAAATTTGAATCTGCCGCGTTTGATCCGCGCAAGAATGCCCAAATCGGTTTGCAAAACTTACGTTACAACATGGAAGTTATCGACGATCGTATCACCAGTGCCAAGGTCAGTAAAACCAAGGAAGAATTCTTACAGTTACTCGTGGCAGCAAATTTTGGCGTCAATCGTCCGGAATTGCAACGCCTGGCAATTCCTGTACGCGCGGATGTTAAGGCTTCTCTCACGAAAGAGAATAAAGCCTGGAAAACGTATCTCAGAAACTCGGCTGGTGCTCGTCCGATGCGCTTGACGGATATCCGTTATCAGGCAGAAAAGATTGAGATTGATTATTTGGCCCCCGCCCGCCAGAAACTCGCGAGCCTGGTCGGGCAGTACAAAGATATCCCGACGGAATTCCTGGATCTCATCGATCACAATACGCAATTCTATCGTGATTATGAAGATGTGGCGGCCGCCCGCACTTCGTTTGGCCGAAGTTTACTGGAACAGATCTGGGCCTTGGAGAAAAAGATCAAAGACAGCGGCAAAGACGTGGCCGAAGAGCCGGATTCAAAGGTGAGAGATATTATGCTCGCGCTGCGCGCGAAAGAAGAGGCCCGGATGAAGGTCTTGCGCGAGCGCTTGATCCTTTATAGAGATTATGCGAAAGTTGGCGATTCGAAAACCCAGGTCGTGGTCATTGAGAATCCGCAAAAAGCCGCGGAACTTCAAGCTAACCAGGATGCGGAAGGCAAATTGCTTCAGGAAATTCAAACCCTTGAACGCAGCGAATTGTATTTTGCCCGGGCTATCGCGGACTTGCGCAAACAAAGAACTGAGTTGGCCTTACAAGGCGGTCACGGTAATGAGATCAATTTGATCGATGTGCGCATTGAACAGTTAACGGCCGAACGCGCTCTTGCGGGGTATACACCGCGGCTGTTAACTGATAATACTATTCAAAAAATCTTGCAGTCTATTGTCGATCAAGTGTACTTCAGTCCCAACATGACCGAGGATATTATCAAGCAGGTGAGGGAAGAAACGCTCAAGAAGGCTGTGGAGATCTTGAGAACCTTGAAGCCGCAATATCGCGACTCATTCATCAAGGTTTTCCGATTGCACTTCAACAAGAAATCAGCCGACACAAAGATGTTTAAAGCGAATGTGGTTGAGGCTCTCAAGCTTTGGAAAAAACTCAATCAACCGGGAGAATTGCCACCGGTTTCTGGAAGCGCTCAGCGCGACGCGGCCCGCCTGCTCGTCGAGACGACGTTGATGAACTTAGGATTGCCTCTCGATCTGGTCAGACCCACAGGAGAAGCACGAAGGAATGAAGCAACGCAGGAAAAATTTTATTCCGATTTTTACCGCAACTCCGAGATCCTCAAGCAGAACCTTAAAAATAATATCTTCATGGGCTCTCTGGAGGATTCTGATATCTTCAGGCTCTTGACTTATACTTTAGAAGAAATTTACTCGAATACCTTCTCCATTACTGCGGTTTCGGATATTTCCGACAAGAACAGAATCAATGCCCAGGACCTCTTGAGCCGGGTGGAAATAAATACGGCAGCGGTCAATGACACGCGCCTTAAAGGCAATGAACTTAAAGCCCAATCCAATCTTTCCGCGACGTTTGTTTGGGATAATCGCAATGGCTTCCGCGGCGGAATCAATGTCGGCGGCTTCTTGAGCAATTTGATCACCATCGTCCGCGCGCAAAATCAGGTCAGTGAGGCTGATCTTTACAATTACAACCAGCAAATGCAGGAAAGAATCGGTAAAGCCATACAGACCGATATGTCGGCCATCGTCTATGCGGTTTTGGCCAAGCAGGCGCTTGAGGCTGCCGCACCCAGAAAGAATATCGACCCTCTCGGTTATTTGAATGCGCTCAAAGATTACAATTTGGCACAAAGGAATTTCTCCGCTCAATTCCCGGGCCGGACGATCGATGTGGGCGCGGACCTGGTCAATATGCCGCGGCCAGAATTGATTCGCCAGCTGGTCAATAAATATGACGAACTGCGTGATCGCCTGGAAGAAACCATGCGTGGAACGACTGACCGCGGAACCTATGTTCTTCAACAGCCGGGCAATTTTGGCTGGCGCTCGAGAGTCTTCTTTAATTTGGCTTTAACCTTTGATGTCAAGAGTGTCCACGCCGGATTTGTCGCCGGAGCGCTCCTCTTGGACGGGGCTCGTCTTGATCGCAAGATTATGGCCGAGTTGGAAAAAGTGAGCGTTGAAGAACATATTCGCTTTAATATTGAAGAGTTGGAAGCAATGCAAAAAGAGTGGGAACGTCAATTGCCGCGCATTATTAATCCTAGAGAACAAACCAACGTTCTCCTGCACATCGCGATCGCCAAAGCCCAGATCGATAACTTGAAGAAATTGCAGGCGGATAAAGATTTCAGCAACGACATCGCTCTGTTAAATAAGAATAAAACTCAAGCCAAGGCTCCTCTAACGCCGGCCCAGCCCAAGGCCCCAGCGGTTGCGACCATCGTCTTGTCGCCGGATATGATGAGGGTTATCGAACAAGCCGGAGAAGAGATCAATTTCGCCATCAATTATATTCCAGTTACCCGCGATATGCCGCTGGCACGTTTAATTGAAGTGGCCCGTTTGAATCAAGATTATCTTGGGCAAGGGTATATTACCCCGGTCAACTATGCGCGTTTCCTGACAGAATTGGAAAACATCATCTTTAGCAAGACAGAAACCTCCGAAGTGGAAGCCCGGTTGACGGCCCTCTTCATGGCCAATCAAACCGCGTGGGATATTGAAAAGATCTATAACTGGGCCGCGGCGAGAACGCAGGCGACGGACCGTTCCAAAGAAATGCTTAAAGTTACGCTCTTTACCACCCGCTTGGATTTCATGCAGGGACAGCGCGGCACACTCCTTACGGAACGGCAGAATCTCATTGTGCAGAATCAACCAGAGCTTAACAAGGAACGCATTGAACAGATCACCCTGAAACTCAAGTTGTTCGATAATCAGATCAATCCTATCCGTACGTTCCTCGTTGCCCGTTCGGGCGCGGAATTGAAAGACTTGCAGACCCAACAGCCGAATAATCCGCGTATTCCTATTCTCGAACAGGAAATTGCGAAGTTGAACGCGATCATTACTTCTGAACAGGATTTGGAATTATTCCGTAACGAGCAGGAAAAGAAATATACCCAGTTGAAGGCAGACTTGATGGTTCGTCAGGAATTTGAAAAGAAACTGGAGCTCATCCGCAATCCTAGGACGCCTCAAGAGGGTGCCGAGGGAAGGCTTGCGCTGGTCTTCGGCCTGACGGCCAATTTGAAGGAACTGGCGCAGAAGAGCCACTTCCTTTCTCAAGAAAAGCGCGACTGGGTGGCCGAGCGTTTGAAGGCGGTCATGGATGCCGCCCAGCTAGCCGAACAAGAACAGCGAGACAAAAATGAGGAATTCTGGAAAAATCTTCCTCCGCTGATAGAAAATATCGTAAATCCGGTTCGGGTAATTCCAGTGAAACCTTTAAGCGCTCCGGCGAAACCGCACGCGGAATTAAGACTGCCCAGATTCCCCATCATGCCTACCATGCCAATGATACCGATGATGCTCCTGGATCCAGCCCGTTCCAAGACGGGTGTTGAATTAAGCGCCGAGGCTGTGAAGGCCGATATCGCTCAGGCGCAGGTGAGTGTCAGGGCCTTGAGCGCGCAGGAGAAACTCATCGTGACAGCGGTGTTTGGTACTCTCAAGAATCTTACATTTGAAGAAAAAGTTGCAGTGGGTGTTAAAAAGATGGAAATTCTTTTGAAGGCTGAAAATCTGGATATCACTGTCAAGATCGGCCGATTCCAAAACATACAGGGTGCCGTGGCAGAAAATACGCTTTATCTGGATGAAAGTGTTCTCACTAATGCGAGCGAATTGATTCTCACGCTCGTTCACGAAAGCGGCGTTCTGGCCGGTCTTACTCATAGCGAAAATCTTGCGCTCGAAGCGCAGATAAAGACCGTGGTCGAAATGACGCGCGTGCCGTTGACGCGTGCGCAACAGCTTCAGGCTGACCAATGGACGCAGACGGTTCGGATTCGTCCCGAGCCGGTAGTCGGTCGCGTGACGGTTCTCTGGCAAATGCCGGCGAACTTGCCGACGAGCGAGTTTGTGCGGGCGGAATTGGTCAACACCGCCACCCAACAATTGTATCCAGCGAATCTGTCCGCGAACGATTTTGCCGGCCCAACCCTTCGCTCTGCGAATTTGCCGCCGGGTTCTTACGATCTAACCTTCTACGGCGTGCGTTCCCAACAGATGAGGGCGCTGGCGAATCCTATTCGTGTGACGGTGCCGGCAGTATCCACCCAGCCGGGTCACGCGGTGGCGGTGGTCTTCGCCACTGACGCCCAAGCCGTGCGTGATGCGGAAGTTACACCGCAAATCCTGACTGAGCCTTCCGGCCGCGTGACGATTCGCTGGCAACAGCCGAAAGATCTACCAATAACCGAGTTCATACAGGCAGAGCTTGTGAATGTGGCTACCGCCCAGCGCTATTCACCCGGCATCGGGCTCTCCAGCAACGAGTTTTCCATCAGAGAGACTCGCAGCGTTTCTCTGCCGCCAGGCTCCTACGATTTGACCCTCTATACTGTGAGACTTCGGCCTGGGCAGAGGATGACGTTGACGAGTCCCATACCTCTTTCCGTGCCGGCAGATGCCGCGCAACCGGATCAGCCCGTGGTGGTGGTCTTCGCCACCGCCGGTCAGGCCGTGCACGATGCGCAAATAGCGATGGTCGCAACACCGATTGCAGTTGAAACGCAGGTTGAAAAATCCAAACCCATTGTGACTCAACCCGCTACCTCGACGGGATTTGAAACTACTCCACCGGCCGTAGTCAAACAAGAACCCGTTATGATTCCTCCACTTCCAGAGCCTTCTGCACCGCGAACGGTTGGCACGGCGGACACAGCCAAAGCGGCTTCTGTTCCAGCAACTTCGCCTGCGCCGGCTCTGCCTTCCAAACCTGTGAAACCCGCTAAAGCCGCGGCGGTTGTCATGCGAACGCAAGAGAAAGTTGAACAAATTCAGGATTTCTTCCGTGATTATGAACCTTACTTGGGTGTAACCGAGGCTGAGCAGGCCAGAATATTGGTTAACTTTGCGGAGAATTTTACCAGAGATAATTTACAGGAATTCCTGGCAGGGTTACAGAAATCACCTCCGAGCCAAGAAGCCCAACAGTTCTTGAACAGTGCCAATACCCTCCGCCATCCGGACCGCATCGACGCCTTACGTGAATTCTTAGGTCTTTACATACCCACCCAGGACAAGACCATCAACATCAACCTTATCAATTTCTTCATGGGCAATATTGAATTTTCCAAAAATGCCGCCAGCCGCAGTCCGCATTACCAGCGATTCTTGGCTGAGTCGTTGCAGGCCATGTATTTGGTTTATGGCGATATTTTTGACGTGACCTTAAACAATGCCAAGGCTAATGGAGAGTTGCAGAGGATCAAGGCTCAATTTGCTTCCGTGCGGCCGCTTCAGATGAATATCCAGCAAATTGTCAAGGCCAAGACCTTGGCCACTTATGCCAACGCGTCAGTCGCGACTCTTCAGGAATTAGAAAATCTTTATATGAGCTATGTCCAGGAGTATAAGACGCTTTCAGCCAAGACGATAGGCTTCTACTTAGAATATATCAGCAGCAACCCCAGAGATCTGCATTTGTTGTTCTCCAGTAATCCGGTTGTCATGGGCATTAACTTCGCGACTCAGTTGATAGGGAGAGCGCTTAAGCACAAACAACAACCGTCGAAAGAAGAGGAGAATCGTTTGGTTCAGCAGATCGTTGAGATCGGCCGCGATCTCGCCCGGAAGGGCGCGGTAACGTATCGCGCTCAAGCGAATGTTGGCACGATCGTCTACGATGAAAATGACAGCGTTCTTGTTCGTATGGCCAATGGCCAAACGGTTACGCCGGCCAAATATTTTGAATACTTGAAGCATAATGGCATCACCAAAGACGCCAATTCCACGATGGGCGATAATCGCGCGCCGGTGAATCTGTATCCGGTCAAGAATCTCAATGATTTCATCAAAAATCAAGTGTCCTATGGCCGCAGCGGTGTTCACTTAGGTACCAGCAAACCCGATCAAGGCGGCGTCACGGCGGATATCCTCTATGATTGGTTATTTAGCGCGAATACGTTCGCCGAGCAGTTCAAATTCAAATTCTATAATCAGATTGATCGCCAGAGGATTGTTTTTAACCTCAATCACGACGGGCCCAGTGATCAGCAGGTCCAGATTGTTTACATCCGGGGCACGTCCAATAAAGAAGGACAAGATTCCGTCACCGTCCATTTCAGCCATACCGACAAGAGCGGTAATTCGGTGCATACCTTTATGGCAATCGAGCCTGCTGGCAAAGGCGGTTATCGTTTCCGTCCCGGCGGCGGGGCGCGCACGAGTTATAAATTAAAAGAAGGCCGAGGTTATGTTGCCGTGTTCGCCGATGACACGACCGCGACCGTTTCGTTCAATCAAACCAGCAAGAATTACGAAATTCGCTTCCGCAGTTCTTATGCTTACTCGACGAAAGAGGGCGAGAATCTCAGGGCCTTCCGCAATGAGACGATCCGTTTTGACTTTGAAGCCCTCAAGCGTTCCATGACCGGGGATATGGCCGCCGGTTGGGGCGTGCAGTATGAAAACAAGAGCTACACTCCGTATCTTTCGCTTGATGCCCGCGGCTCGCAAGGAACTCATATCGCTAACTTTAGACTCGGTTACAGCACCAACGGTCATCCGTACATTCAGCTTTTGACTCAGGATACCGTCGGAAAAATCAATCCTTATGTCCGCTATATTAAGGAACAGAACGACAGCAACATCAGCGCCGGAGCACGCATGAATCTGGCGAACGGCCGCCACTACGACGTTGGGATTTTGGGTGATCGCGCCCAATTCACCTATGGTAATCGCTTCTATGAGGTTTTCGGCCGCGCCAATCGCGGCACGGAGGTGGGTCTTAACTTGAATTTTGCCGGCCGCCACGCGGATTATCGCAAATTTGAACGCAAAGACGCGCCGAACGTATTGAATGAAGGCAGCCTCTTCGTGGCCGCTCCGGCGGACGCTGACCTTGCCCAAGAGATCGAAGCCCTGGAAAGAGCTTTAAAGCAAGAAAATGCCACAGGTTCTTTTACTGCCGCATTCGCCAGCATCTTTGGCAAAGGTATGAGCAAGAGTGTTCAGGAAGATCTTAAAGGTCTTGGGCAGAAAGATGTGAAGGTCTTTGTCGCGGTTGAGCAGGCCTTCGATAAGATTCGCGGGGTTGGCAGTTTTGCCCACTGGATCGGGCGCATGAAACAGGCCAAAGAGCTCGCGACGCCCGACGGCCGCCGCACGTTACACGATTATTTGTATCCGCGGAGAGATTATTTGGATCGCGGGAATCTGGATATCAAGGAACCCTACGATTTAAGAGAGCTCACGTATTTTGCTTATCTCATCGGCCGCGACGGCGCCCAAAAGACCGCCCAGAATCTGGAGCGCTTCATCGGGATCCGCGAGATGTTAACGAACTCGCTTGGCATGAATGATTTTTCGACCTCTCATCCGGCGCATACCGCTTTGGTTCAGTCGCTGGTCTTCGCCAAAGACGCGGCTGGTCAGCTGGTGGCTTTGTCCGTCCTAAATAATTTCTTCCTGGAAGTGAAAGCATTCGCACAGCCTCTTCGTGATATTGGCCAGTTCACTGAAGGAAAACAATTTGATATGGCGACTCCTCAGGGCTTGACCTATATCCTCACCTGGATGGCGCGCATAAACAACAATGGTTTTGTCCACGCTCAGGATCTTAAGATTCTCACGATCGCTTTCGATATGATGAAGCAGGGTGAAAAATCCGACGAAGCCGTCAAGAGAGCAACCGCATTATTCAAAGAATTGTTCCTCCGCGGAGGTCTTAGTATCAACTTGAATAAAGTATTGGCTGCCATGAAGGTCGTCGGCAACGATAAGCTGGATTTGAGCATTCGCCTGGGTCGCATGATCCATCAGGAGGTGAACGCACCGCTTTTGACGGCGGCCCTTAAGGCGGCCGAGAATTATCGCAACGCGCCGTATTACGTTGATCTGGTTTACACAGATTATGTTTGGAAAATCAATGGCATGAGATTTGAAGGGCTCATGCCTTTGATTGCTCTTGTCAATAACACACTGAAGGCGGCTGAACGCACGCCCGTCTTTAATTCCGAACGCAACGCCGCACCTTCCGCCGACTTCCAGAGCCTCTTGTACTGGGCCCAGATTGTGGGATATCTCATGGCCAAAGGTCACAGTCTAACGGATGTACGGACAAGATTGGAACGCGCGTTCCACATGGATCGCGGACTCTTCAATAACCGCTTGGGCAGCCGGGAATTGACCATAGAATTCCTGCTCGGCCGGAAGGATGTTGTGGAAGTCGCGGCTGGGAGTGAAGACTGGAAGAAGATCAACGAGGCCCTGGACAGAGTTGCGAAGTTCTATACCCAGATCTTGGCTGGAACGGGCCGCGAAGCGGAGTTTCGCGTTCTCGTCGGAACGATCGCCGCCGATAAACTTGTTCCCGCTAATAAATTGAAGTTTGTGACCTCAGAGATCATTCGCGATGCCGCGAACAATGGGCAGGAGACCATCGAAATTCCTTACACGGATCTATCGATCAGTGGTCTAGAGCGGGTTCAAGATATTCTTGTCCATGAAATCGGCGCGCTCCTCAAGTATCCGCACGCGACGAATGAATCTCTGGGCAAACTTTATCAGGCCTCGAACTGGACAACGGACGCGTCTTTAAGATTGGCGCTCGCCCGGCCTTTGAGCGTGGTCGTCGATCGCCACGAGAGAGGTGTCATTACCAGTCAGGCCGCTCAGGACATCTTCCCGCAAGGCACGCCGGAACGCCAGCTCTTAGGGGACAGCGAATTTTTGAGCCTGTTCGATGTTCGTAGCTACAGCGAGTGGGAGCAATTGTATGGACCAAATAACGCGGCCAAGAATTTTGTTACAGAACAAGCGCGTTTGGCAGGCGCTAACTTCAATCAGTATATTCAGTTGTTAAGAAAAGCCCAAAGTTTGTCCAGCGAGCTTAACCGTAATCAAACCGCCGCAAGAGTGTTTAGCGAAGCGTATTATGAATCGGCGCAAGAGCTCAAGTGGTTCTCGACCAATTATTTCCGCGTACTATGGAATATTGTCACCGGTTCTATCTTTGCGGATGGACGTGTGGATGGACGTTCTTTCACGCTGGCCTTGCAGCAGCTCGAGCGACTTCGTGATCTCTTGAATCAGGATATAGCCGTTGGCACCAAAATCAATGACGCCATTCTGGTCAACTTCCATATGAATCTTCTCGATGGACAGATCAATCAAGAAGATATTCAAGGATTCTTTAATGCGGAATTCGGCCGCCGGTATGATCAACTCGGCGCGCCGCGTTCCACGGATGCCGATGCCATCTATCGCTCCTACGCGGCGGCGGCCAAATTCTTGATTCGCTTGGATCAGTCGCCCAACCGCAGCGACATTCAAGACACCATCTTGAGTCTCTTTGGGATGAACTTGACCGACGGTGATGTGAATCTGCGTGACTTGGAAGGCATGAAGAACCAAGAATTTGGGGTCGTCTATACCGATAGTCGGCGACCGCGTGATTTCGCGGCGGCGTTTGATTTCTACGAAGAGGTAATCATTTTAAAGACGAGATTTAATGGCGATATCAACCGTTTCACCCTTATTCCGTTGAGGCTCGATCTTTCCGGCAGCATTACTATTCAGACCCTGCAGGCGCTTGGCAATTCCGACCTCACCAAGATCTTCAGCTTCGTCTCTCGTGTGGATTTTGACAAATCCATGAATATTTATCAACAGGTGCTCAATTTCATCAAAGGCTATCGGAATTCCCCATATCGCGACCAGATCAAAAAACTTATCCTCTCCAACTACAACAATGTGAATTTCGATGGCGATCAGATTTCTTTGGGCTTGGTTAATTTCTTCCGGATTATTGGCGAGAAAGGAACCAAGCTCCTGTTTGACCGTAACGGCGACTTACAAGATGCCGATAGCATCATCAGCTACTTTGAACGCTTGGCCCTCCTCGTGGATTACTGGAAGAGCCCGGCGGTTCTTAACAGAGACGGCGTTGGTTCTATCCTGCACAATGTTTATTCGATCCTCTTTAATTATAACGACGAGCGCATGACGGAGCGCGACATCTTGCTCTTTGCCCGCGATTGGGGTCCAACGTTTAATCCGCTCTATGACAAGGGAGGAAATTTGAAAGACGAAGAGCATGTTCGGGGTACGCTGGATGCGTTCGATCGTATTGCAGAATTTAATCGTGACTTCCAGAGACTTCCTTATGAAACGCGCTTCCAAATTCAGAGACAGATCTTAAGCCTCTGGGGCATTGAGATCTTCTTTTCAGAGATCAATTCTCTCCAGGATATCGACGCCTTCACCAACAATACCGCCCCGGCGTTTAATCCGCTTTATAAGAAAGACTCTTCTTTAAAGAGCCGCGAAGAAATTCAGGGAACCCTCGACTTCTTCGTCAGGGTTTTGGATTTCATCAATACCTTGAATGGGTTCAAGGGCGGAAGACACGCAAAGGAGATCAAGGAAAGAATATTACCGTTGTATGAAATCAACATTCAGGATGGGCGCATTGATCTTGATGATTTGGAAGGCTTTGGCCGCAACTTAGGACCTGACTTTGCCGAAATCGACAACAATCGTTTCAGCTATAACCCGCTTTATAACCGCGATAAGACCTTAAAGACCGTCGATGAAATTCGCCGCACGATCGAATTGTACAACGGACTTATTCAATTTGATCACACCTTCGCCAGCTATGACCTTCCGTTGCGCCGGCAGATGACGGATCTGATTCTGGAACCTATTTACGGCATGAATTTGCTTGACGGCATCGGCGTTCGAGATGTCATCGGCGCTGGTAATGAATTGGCCCCGAATTTCAATCCACTCTATAAAGAAACCGCCAAGGGTTCCAAAGTTTCCCGTATGAAGACGGATCAGGAACTCGCTGAGACCCTCGAATACTTCGCCAACATCACCCGCTTCGCGGTCTTTATCCGGGAATACACGCCGTCGGTGGTCGATGCCTTCAACACGGTGTTCAATCAGAAGATCAATTTCACTCGTTTGACCGCCGCTGACCTCACGTTCTTCGGTACCGTTCTGTACGATGAAGACGGCCACTTGCGCAAATTCCAGGACATCGTGGATTATATCCTCGGGAAACGACAGGAGTTCGCGGATATTCTGCCGTTAGCCGCGACGATCGTTCGCACCTTGCGCGGCCGGGCGGATTATGAGGCAGCCATCGCTTACTTCTTTGGTATCGATATGATCAGTTTTAAAGAATCGGCGCTTGATCCGACGCGCAAGAGTTGGATTGAATTTGTGAAGTCGTTTGATTTCGTCTTTGGTCTGGCCCGAAGCTTGCGCGCCCAGCAGCGCCAGGGAATTGAAGGCAACGACGCCGTCGAGGCGTATTTCGAAGCGGTGTACAAGATGTACGTGAACCGCGATGCTATCGCCGCTCGGGCAGGATTCTCCATGGATCCCAAGATCTTCACGCCGGAAGCGATTGGCTTCAGCTATCGCATTATGGGCGGCATCGTGACGGTCTTCATGTTTGACAATTACAAATATACGACCAAGGCGCTTCAGCCCGAAGGTATTGCCAAGGTCGCCGTAAGTTTTGTCGCTGATGGGACTTCGCTGCGAACACTGCGCAATGAGTCGGCTCATGATCCGGACACCATCCGCCGCGCTAATAAAATCGTCGCAATCTCCAGCCGCGAGCTGCCGCTTAATGATTGGGATCAGGTAACGGACGTTGTGCGCCGAACCTACAGCGAAGATGGGCATCTCTTCCAGAAATCCCGTCAATCCTATGATGCTTTGACCGGAAAGATCCTGGAAGAGACCGTCGAGAATGAAGCGCTGCATTATAAACTCATCACCAAATATGATTATCGCGATAATCGCGGGTATGAATTTCGCGATAGTTTCGGCCAGCCGTTCTTTGTAGCCACCAATGCCAAGACCTGGGTCGATGCCGGCCAGGGAGATTTGAGACTTTATAGCAAATCTGAGAATATTAAAGCGGACTTTAAAGCCGAGCGAGTGGAACAGAAAATTACTGTCTACAACGCGCAGGGCGCGGTGGCGGATCAATTCACTCGTACGCTTGAGCTTGCGACGGGTGCTGCGCTCAAGGATGCGGATGCCGACGGAGATACGACCACCCTCTATACCTACACCAATGCCTTTAACCGTGTCATTGGTGTGGCGCAAAAGGTCCAGAAATTCGATCATAGCGGCGTGCTTCTTTCCCAGGAAGAGTTGATCACGATCAAGTATACCGTCGAAGGCGCTCGGGTTGTCTCGAAGGGCATCGATTTTATCCGCAATCTGGAAAAGCGTATCGAGCGCGGTCAATTCGGACAAATTTATAAAGAAGAAATCCTGCGCGACGGCATTGCTTATCGTCAGATCAACTCTTTTTACGATCAACCTCTCGCCGCGGCCTTTAACACCGCCACGCGCGCGCGGACCATAGATTTAAGAACAGGTCTCGCGATCGAAGAGAGTCAGCTGCAAGACTTCAACGGTTATGGCGGGGCCACGTATCTTATTCATCTTCCTATTGAAGACAGATATATCGTCAAAGAATTCGGCCAAAAGGGAAGAGAGATTCGAGTCTTTACCGGTAAAAATGTTCGTTATATGAACGGTATGATCTATGCCGATAGCGTGACCAAGTCTGAATATAAGGATCAGTTCTATCGAACCCGTAATATTGCCTCAGCGTCGCAACGCCATGTCTGGGACCGCGGCGCCCAAGGAGTTCTGATCAGCGTTTCTCATCCGGTTGACATCACGGACATCTCAACTCAGTACGGAACTTTCCGTACTCTGAAATTGAAAGAAAAGAAAGTCTTGAATGACGACCGTTCCCAGCCGTTTGTCGAACGGGATGTTTACGTCGACCTGCAGACCGGCACCTTGGCGCGATTGGTCTTGCCTACTCGCAATATCACCATCGATATTGAAAACAACAGCCTCAATATCAAAACCAGAAGCAGTAAATACAATCCGTATGGCGTTCTCGAAACGACGGTGAGTTATCTCGATTCCGTGGGCCGGCCGCTTCCCGCTTACGATGAAAAGGGTCGTCTTCTGCGCAGCGTTTTACGCGAGGCCGTGATGATTCCGGCGGCGACGGAAGTTTCAACCTCTGACCGGATTATGGACCTAAGCTCCGGCTTGGTTTCCAAGGTCTTCCTGTATCCGGGCCGTAATAGCGCGGATCATCGCTGGGAAGAGATGTTTCGCGGGATCGTCTTTGTGGTCACGATCAATTACGACGCGGCGGAATTCGAGACCGACACCAACATGATCGCGTATCGTACCAACGCCCTCGATTCTTTGAGTGGGCGCGCTAATTACGATCGTCTGGCGGAAGTTCGCCGCACCGTGACCACAGGTTTTGAACACGAAGCGGTCTTAAAAACCGAGATCAACGCCGGCGGTTTGGCGCGCACCGACTATCGCCAGGATGCCGTTGACGGCCGCGAAAACGATTATCGCATGAAGGTACGCATCAACGGCCGCGACCATGTCTGGCAGGTCGAACGCACTTATGATGAACTGAATACAGTTAAGAGTTTCGTTCTTTATGCCGACGGTAACACGAATGATTGGATCGTTCGGGCCGAGCGCACCGCCGTCAACAAGGATCGCCAGGAAGTTGTCTTTGATTATGCCTGGGCCTTCGGGACCACCTGGAGGAATGTCGCCGACGATGTGGTGACCGGCTGGAAGAAGAGCCATGAGACCCTTGTTGAGACGGAATGGGAATTTGACAACAAGTTCAACGTGGCCCGTGTCAAGAAGGATGTTCTCTGGAGAACCATTCGCCACTACGGTGAAATTAAAGATCCATTGACCAATCAAATTTATTTGATGCAGGACGGCGAAAAGACCACCCTCGAAGACAATGAGAACGATGTCGTGGTTGAATCCGGTTCTTATCTGGGCCAACCCATCGCGATTGACCGCAGCAAGAATCAATTTGTGGCGCCGTATCGCAAATACGACGGAACGCGCGGTCTTATCGCCACCGATTATCAGATGTTCGGCCTTGAGACCATGATCTCTATCGATAATGTCGACTTAGGGAGAGATCGTACAACCAAGCATACCGCGACGATCATCCGCGACTTCCGCGGCCGGCCGCAGGAAACCGTGATCGTCGACGAGCAGACGGGCAAGATTATTGAGAAAACTTTCCGCAATGAGGCATTGACCGATTTTGAGAATCGCCGCGCGGCGTTCGATTTTATCAATCGCGACGGCCGAAAAGGTCAGCGCTTCATCGCGACCCAGGGCGGTTTGGTTAACAAAGAATTCTTCGGTTATCAACCCTTTGCCGCTGGATTGGATGACAGCTTGCAGCCAACCGAGATCAGAACCGACCGCACGACGACGTTTGCTTACAAACCTCACGGAGTTTTCGATAAGGCCAGAACTGTCGACAATACATTGAATGCCTTGATCGAAACCAAGGATTCAACTGATGCCTTTGGCCGCGAACAAATCGTCAAACAATATCTGCCCATCAATGGTACGGCGCCATGGATCACGACTCATCAGACGAGCCTCTTAGGTTTGGGTAAACCCAGCCGTATTTTGGTTGACCTCAAGGGCAATCCGACGCGCGAGACAACGATCAGTTATGATTCGACGGGTCTAGCCGAACGCAGCGCAACGCAAGGTCAGACCAGCCGCGGCGTATGGGAAGTCACCAATGACTCGACGTTCCATTATAATTTCGATACAGAATTAGGCGTGGAATATGTTAAAGAGTCGCGCCGCCGGGAAAATATCTGGCACATCTATCAGCCGCGCGCGCTGTTGTATCCGCAGGAAACCGTCTACAATCGTGTGGGCGCCAAACTTTACACCATGATCGGTCCGGACTATTCGCCCAATCAATTGCAGGCCTGGCCCATTATTGAAACTAATCCGCGCGCGAATCTATATACCTTGGAAAAAGGTCAGGTGGTTTTGCGTCGTGATCCGGCGCCGCGCGATCCCAGTAAACCCTATAACATAGGCGATCTTAATACCCACTTCATCCGCTACGGCAATTATCGTTATGTTTATCCGGGACTTGCGACTTTGAAGGGAGTTGTGAACAATTGGGGCTCTGGAATTATTGAATGGGATCGTAAAATTACTGATAAAGCATTTGAGTATCAGGATCAGCAGGTTTTGAATCCTTTCGGCACGCTTTGGAAAGATTACTTTGAAACTCGCGGTATTGAGCACGAGTTCACCAAGCCCGACGGCACGCAAGGCCGCGGTCAGAGAATCTATAAAGCCCGCAACGACTTCAACATCGAAGGCAGCACCAATCGTCATGCCAGCAGTCAATATTATGAGAATGACATTCAGGGTAAAGAACATTTGCGCAAGAACCGTATTGTTCGTCCGGGCTTGCACACGACCGATTTAACTATTGACCCGACGACATATGAATATTACATCCTGACCGATGAATACGCGGCGTTGGGTGATAAACACCTCGCGACCCGTCATTATGAAGTCGGCCTCTTGCCGACCTCAACCTTCTGGCCGCTGGGTATTTCTCCGGCGGGTTCCAGCCGCTTTATTCGTCCGAGCGACATGCGTTACGACGATATGTTTCCGGTTGTCAATTCCGATCCATACGGTTTGATCGGCTTTATGCAAAAAGGTCAAATTTACAATAATGGCGATGTCTTCCAAATGTATGAAACGGATCTGGATAGAAATATGGTGATGACCCCAGATGGCATTAAGCTTCTGAGGTTTGATCATTATCGTCCGTTCAACTTTGGCACGCCGAATGTCAATATTGTCTGGTTGATCGAAGATAAAGTCACGTTAGCGGGCGGTGTGACAACAACGTGGCTGCATCTGGCTAATCAAGCGGAAATTAACCAAGCCATCACGATTCCCTCCGTGGCCAATATGCCGGAAGAAAACAAATCGGCCTTCATGCTCATCACACGAGATCCCGCAGGGGCCATCACCGGTGCACAAAAGTATTTGAACCCGGGTGTTGCCCTTGGGGACAACGCCTTCCATGGCGGCGCCTATGTTCGAGACCTGCAAGCAGCCAAAGATTTGAACGTGCGCCACGTGCGCATCTATCAGCCGACCCGCGACAATAATTTCTTTCAGAATTTACTTGTTAACAATTTGCGCGTGGCCATCGGCTTTAGCACGGCGGAGTTAAAGAGCGGTGCTTACAAAACATATGTTAATGAGGTTAACAGCAATCCGCTTTGGAAATCCCGTATTTCTTACTTCATCATCTTCAACGAAGAGAATGATTCAAAGAAAATCGCGAGTGACTGGGGAAATAATCCGGCCAATCTTTATACAACCGCTAAAAATGCTGTCAATGAGATCAAAAACATCAATCCCGGATTCATGGTGACCGCGTCCTTCAAGGAACCGGTGGATTATAGTTCCAATCTCTTCAAAGACTTCATTCAGGAATTGGATTTTGTTGGTATGAACGTTTATCGCACTGATAACCTGCAGTGGCCGGATAACATCTTTGAATCCTGGAATAAACTCGTCAAAGACTTGCCCATCAGCCGTCCGCCGCTGGTCCTGACCGAGTTTGCCGGCGCGGATGCCATGAATGAAAATACCCGAGTTGAGGATCAGGATACCCAATCACAAACATTTTCAAAATTATTGCGCACGATTTACCGTTACAACGAATACAACCGCGTCAACGGCGGTTGGGCCGTTATGTTCATGTTGCGCGATGACAGCGGCAAATTACGCAGTGAAAAAGTCGCAAGTCATCCGGGCCTCTTGCCTGACTTTATCGAAAACCCAGACAAGTTCGGTCTGCTGAGAGAGAATTTCGATCCGCGCGATGCATTTGGTAAGGTCAAAGATATTTTGGGCAAATATTTGAGCGGTGCGCTGAAATCCGAAAACCTGCCGGTCAAGATGTTCATCAAATCTGAATACTATATTCCGGGGACCGAAATGCTTCTCATGATCGAATGGGCCCGCAACTTTGATCCTGTAACGGGCGAATACGAAGGAACTCGTTTGGAACGTGATCATCTCTTACGCGGTGCGGCTGATGTTTATGCCGTGACTCAAGATATGCGCAGTGAAAAGGCGATCGATATCAGTAAGAAGAAAGGCGTGCAATTTGTCACGCCGGATTATCAGACACTGAAGGATGTTATTCGTATCGTCTTCAATTATGAGCTCGGCTATTACAACAAATACAACAACGATCCCAACTACGATCGCTTCTATCAGGGCAATCGTATTGAGCGCAGCGGTCAACCGGCCGATGAAGGGGTCATAAAGCTACGCATGCTTGACATGACGACGATGAAACCGGATCAAACCAAGGCGGCCTACTACTATCGTCTCTATGATATGACGGGTCGTATGCTCGAGCAGGGCCGTGCCGGTGAAGTGGAACGGCACTTGGTCACGACGATCTTAGGCAAACCCATCGATAATCCGGCAGCGGTTCCGTTTCCAAAGGTCATTGATCGTATTGAATATGTTCTTGTGGGCCAGGATTTTATTATGCGTGGCTGGCAGACCATCGTCCTCAACAGCGGGGCCGATCGCAATGTGGCTCCGCCCAGTCATCCAAGAATTATTGTTATCCCCAGCACCAGTCTCAGGCCGGCGCCGGGCAACATCTCCGCCAACGATATTGAAAAACACCGTTCCTTCATCGAGAATAGGCTTAAGTTCAATTATAAGAGTCTGCCTAGCGATAAATTGGTTCAAGGAACTCAACAAATCAATCGCTTTATCCAATTCTTGAGAATTCTGGAAAACAAGATCGATTATGCCGGCGGTAAGCGTATTGTTCTGGGCTTTGGTGATCAGGCAGACTATGCGAGTTCAGGTCTTTGGGATGCGAATAAACAGTTAATATCGATCAGAGGGGCAGACCTGTTAAGCGCTGGGTTTACGAATGACGAAGTCAACCGTTTTGTCGAATGGATCAAGATCTACAAGTCTCGTCGCGAAGGTGCCATGCCGTTGATGACAGCGGTGGCCGCTTACCTGCAGGGCCAGACGATTGTCGTCTTACCGGTTGTTCCGACAGCGACCGGAACACTCGCTAATCAGCGGCCGTTTAATACCGCCCCGACCAATCGTCCGGCACGCGCCGAGACTGCTCAATTGACCGGTCCGGAAATTCGACGTGATCAAAGTTATATCGACTCGATGAAAGCGCAAGGCGCCGGTAACTTGCAGACCATCTTCCTTATTAAAGACCCAATTGTTGGATTACGATTGCCGACGAGCGCGGAAGAAATGAGATTTGACTCTCAAATGAATGCCTTAAGAGGCAGTCAGGCCATGATCGCTCTCGATCAAAGTACCGGTGTGGCCGAAACGCTTAAGCTCTGGACCATCAATTGGCATCCATTCCGCAAAGAAAATTATAAGAAGATGTCTCAATTGGATTTACGTCTTATTAAAGACGCAGGTTACAAAGTTGTGAAGACCTACTTCCCCGTGAAAGACAAAGATGTCCTGGATCTGGCCCAAGCGTTAGGACTCAAATTTATCATCGGCTTCGATAGCGTTAATATACTCAATGGGTATTACCTGAATTACATTGAAGAATTCGGCAAGCATCCGGCGATTCTTGGATATGCCTTCGGCAACGAGTACAACCGCTATCCGCAGATGTCAGAAAATAATCTCTGGTTGAACCTTCTGGACCAGGCAACGAAAGACGTGCGCGCCCTGGAGAGAACCAATGCCAATTCGGCGAATCCTAATTATGTACCATCGAGACTTATCACAACGATTCAGGGCGGGACCGAGCGCACCGGTTTATTGCCCACGCAGAACGAATGGAATTATTTTGACCGGATGCTGAGCCAGGGAACCTTGAACTTTTTGAGTTTCAACTGGTATCCCAATCCAATGTCAACGGCACCAGCCGCCGCGGTCGCCCAGCTCAATGATTTTGCCCAACAGTATCGCGGCCTCTCCAACAATCGTCCGTTTATGGCGGCCGAAGTCGGTATGCCGTCGTTTATCTTTAATCAAATCTGGGAAAATAGCCATGATAACGACGCCGTGCAGGTAAACTTCTTGCGGGCAGCTTTATCCTCGATCGCTGGTAATCGCAGTATTTTGGGTGCGGCGGTGTTCGAGTTCGCCGATGATCCGCGCAAACAATTTACCAGCGATACCAAACACGGATTCATCGAACATAAATTCGGGATCTTCAAGTTTGACCGCACACCAAAACCTGCGGCCAATATTTTGGCGCAATTAGGACTCGCGGCACAGATCACACAGCAGCAACTGAACCAGAATCGAAAGCTTTACATAGCGCAAGCGCCAGAGGCCCAGCGCGTCATTGATTCCGTCGCCTTGGCCATGGATTCATTCGAGTATACGACTCTTACTCCAATTGAGCTTAAAGCTCAGGACAACATTGATCTCAATGATGTGCGTCAGTTTATGACGATCAATCAGGGTAAATATAAATTCATGCTGCACTTGAATGAGATCTTGAAGGGTGATCAATTCCAGATCATACGTGTTATCCCGAAAATTTATCAACGGAATCCCGCCACACAACAGAATGAAGTTCGTTATCTCATCAATTATACGATCACCGTCATGTATCAGGGTCGGGAAATTATACAGATCATGCCGTATTTGAATCGTATCCGGTTTATCGCCTACAGTTCCCGCGGCAGTGACCAGAGCTTGGACTTGATCGATCAGGTAGGTTCCATCGACTTTGTCTATGGCCTGCCGGTGTTGACGGTTAAGGATCAGGATGGGACTAAGGGGTTTGAAACGCTCGATAAGATTTATAAACAACAAAACAGCGGTGAGTCTTTGACGCTCTATTACACCGTTTATAAAGGTTTTGCGAGGGATGCGAATAACCCTCAGCAGGTTATTTACGTGCCGCAAGATCAGAGCATCTACACCAGAAATCCGAACGTGTGGAAGCCGGCGGCCAACTTCTTCCTGCGCCAGGGCTTTGCCGAAGAGCTGGGTGTTCGCGTGACGGTCTCGGCCGAGAGCCGCACGGAATTAAGAATGGGTCTTGTCCAAGATGTCCGCCGTACCTTTGTGGTCAATAACCAAAATCAAGTGGTACGTGTAGCTGCTCCAGGACCCACCTCAATTGAGGTTCGCGAAAACATTCCCAGCGGCTTTGGGGCTAACCTCGCTACCTTCGATGGCTGGTATGAAATACAAGAGAAGAAAGATAAAGACACGGAAAAAGAAAAACTTACCTATGAGAGATTGGATGACTTGGCTGGCGTTGACACCCTTGCGCGATATTCTTTAACGGACGTTCTTCATAATAACTTTATCTATAATTCCGCCAGCGTTCACTACAATGACGATTTCGAAGATCGTAATGGCAATATCTATTCAGCTGTGGCTTTAGGCCTCATCGAAGCCCCGGCGCGTTCGATTAATCTCCCGATAGGTTATGATCCAATTGAGATCCCTGAAACCATTGTGAGTTTCGCCACGCCTACCAATGTCTTCTGGGCAAATAACCTCGCGAAACTCCAGACCTTCTACGAACTTAATAAAGAGGGAAAAAATGTCTTAAAACATGACACGGTGAATCTGCGCCGGCATCAGTTGATCCAGATCTTAAAGTCTATGCAGCCCAATGAAATTGGCAGAATTGAACATTCGATCACGTATTACGAACGTAACGTGTTTGTCGGCGATATCTATGAACTCGATTCTCTGGATTTCCCCGGGATGACTCCTGCTGATCGGGTGCTGCTCGCCAGCGTTTATCGCCAAACTCCCAATAACAAATTTGTTTTAAGAGCCCGGCTGCCGGCGGCGACAAGTCAAAAACTCTACGAATTTTTCCGTCGGATGGGTATGGGTCAGGGCCGCATGCCGGTCAAAATTCTACCTTTAGATTTCTTTAATTCACCGCTCGATATGCTGGAAGACATCCAAAGCACCCGCAATGGTGTTCAGTATCCGGTGGGAGCCCTGTCGGTGAGCGCTTCGCAACTCCAGAATTTAAAAACCAACGAACTCTTTACAAGTAATTTAAAAGATAAGAGAGGTAATAATATTACGTTCTACGAGTCTACGGTGAACTTCCAAAATAATTTAGATTTCGACTATAAGAATGTTAGAGTTCGGCATGCCACACAAGAGGCGAAGAATGGCTTTGGCCATCGGATACTTTATGAAAATGAATATCTCGGTCAACCGCAGGAAATCGCTTCGTTGAGCGCTCAGAATAAAGCCGCGCTGGTCATGCGCAGCGGGCGGCCGGTGAAAGTTTTGAGGGTGGTCAATAACTTTGAACAAATTTATGGGAACTATGGACTGGGTTATCAATCCGTGGCAATCATTGGTTTTAAGTCTTCCCTCGGCACGGCCTTGATCGATCCGCAGCTTTTCTCCATGTCGCAATTAGAACAGATGGACACCGCGGGTAATCTTCGGGTCAAGATCAGTGCGATCATTCCCGGATTTAGTATTGATGCTTCGATGCTGGATGCCAACGGACAAGAAGATCCTCGCCGGATCATCCCGCTCGTGTCCGCCACGAACGTCAGGGAGGCCTATATGAAAGTTCTTAACCTTAGAGGTAAGGACACTTATCTTTTAAGCGGTTTCCCAACCATTGATCCATCAGGTTTTGCTGCAGGCGATAATCGTTGGACCTCTCGTGTGAACCTATTTCTTGAATCCCCGCGCCACGACCGCGACTTGGCGACCATTATTCTTTATACGGTTGGGATCGGGCCGGTCACGCAGCAATCAGAGTACAATGGGCACAAAGATGTGAATAATTATTCACAAAGTTCTCTCAAGACCAGAATTTTAAGATCTTTGGGTTTGATTTCTAAAGAATCGGACAATGGCGATTTAACGGAAGGGGCTTATAATTTGCGATTATCCGCTGGAGGAGAAATTCAGCATGACATCCAGAGTCGTGTATTTGAAAGAATTAATATTACTGGCCAGATGATCGGTATTGACGGAAGGCTGGAGAGGGTGGACCAGCAGGGTAGAGGCATCGGTGGTTATGACAGCCAAGTTCTTTTTAATGATTTCGCTTTACCTGCTTCCACGCAATATGGAAATTCTTTCAAGAATTATGTGGCTGGTTTGATTGATAAGACGAACTTGAGAACATTTGATTTTATGGGCCGCAACCGCTATGCCAAGACCTTCCCCGTTATCAATCTGTACATTAATGATGCTCCTGGTGTAGGCGTGGCTGTCGAAATTTATGATGCGAAAGAAAAAGCCGTTCTCATTAGCGCTTTGGGTGTTCCGGTGGTGAACGGAATCATCATGGTTCCGCGAGGAAGAAACCTGCGTAGTGTTCTGGACACTGTGCGTAAGGCGGCGGATCAGGCTACCGTCTCTTTTAATGGTGTTCAAATTGGGATTATCAAGGATCGCGAAATCAGATGGACTAGAGATATAAAATCTCAGAAGCTTTTGAATTTTCTTGAAGCGAAGTGGAAATTCATTGACGAGAATAATCCTACCCAAAAATATTCCGATTGGCCG
>CAZRVZ010000018.1:0-11434 GCA_964603655.1 uncultured Pseudobdellovibrionaceae bacterium
TTGGCTGGTCGTAGTGAACCGTACAAACCTTACGTCCATCCGAGGCCTGAACATAGCGGTACTCATTAGGAGTCAGCACACAATAGCCATTCGAATACACCCGTACACACACCTCGGCGTGATTCTCAATCGTGGAATAACCCTGTGGAAAGAGTTTGCACGGTGAATTATTTTCGCCCGAATAGTTTCGTACACAGACATCGGCCAATCCGATATGCCCCAAAGCCAGAGCTATCAATAGTGCAAGTTTCATTGGGCCCCCTTGAAACCAATTCTAACATTTTCTGAACCTTTTAAATCGCAGTTTTCTAGCCAGCCTCTGAGTTTGGGTTTTCGATGGGAATGCGATCAAGGAAGGGATACGCTGCACCGCATGAGTCTGGAATCTACCAACCGCACGCGTATTCTTTGCCTAGACGTGGGTGTTAAGCGAACCGGCGTCGCGATCTGCGATGAAACGCGAACCCTGGCTTCCCCCGTTTGTGTGCTGCCGAGTCACGATCGCAAGGCGCTCTTCGTCGAGGTCAAGCGCCTGATTGAAAGCCTTGAGGCCGGGATGATCCTCGTGGGGCTCCCGTTAAATCAGGATGGAGAGGTTGGGGCCGATGCGGAGAAAATTCTCAAATTTATTGCGGCGCTGCGAGAGTGCGTGTCGGTACCCGTGTTAGAATGGGATGAAAGGCTGACGACGGTTGAGGCGGAACGCATTCTCATTGGCGCCGATTTTTCCAGAAAGGAAAGAAAGGGCTTCATTGATCAGGTCGCCGCAACCATAATTTTACAAAGTTATATCGATTGCCTAAAGCCTCCTACACTATGAAATTTTTCAACCAATCCGGGCTCGGTACACTACAGGCCGTCAGTGTTCTTGCACTCTTTACGCTGGGGCTCGTGGGCGGTGTATTTTATCTGCTCCTTTCCGGACGGCCGGACGGTGCGAATGTCGATATTCTGGTAGAGCGCGGAAAATCGGCTGGATCGGTGGCAGATTTGTTATCGGCAAACGGCATTATCGGTCAAAAGGATGTTTTCAAACTAGTTTTGAGATTCACCGAGGCCGATCGAAAGCTGCGCGCCGGAGAGTATCGCTTCCGCAAAGGGATGCGGGCAATCGATGCCCTGAATATTCTTTACCAGGGTGAGGCCATTTTACACACCGTCACCATTCCCGAGGGTTGGCGAATCGCACAGATAGCCCGCTCGCTTTCCGCCAGTAAACTCATCGATGAATCCAAGTTCCTGCGCATCGCAATGAATCCGCAGGTGGCTGCGAAGTACGGATTTAAGGCCCCTAGTTTAGAGGGGTTTCTCTTTCCCACCACCTATCAGTTTTCGCGAGTGGATGGCGAGGAGCGTGTTTTGGATCAGATGGTAAGCCAATTCAAACGTCTCTATGAGAAACACTACCAGAAGGAGGCCGAGGCCAAAGGGATTTCTCTGGAGCGACTCATTACGATGGCAAGTATCGTCGAAAGAGAAACGGGTGTGGCTGATGAGCGCGCGCTCGTCGCCAGTGTTTTTTACAATCGGCTCAAGAAGCGCATGCGCTTGCAAAGCGACCCGACCACAATTTATGGGATCGATAACTTCGATGGAAATCTGACGAAAGAGGATTTACACCGCTATTCTCCCTACAACACGTATGTCATTTACAACCTGCCTCCAGGACCCATCGCGTCGCCTGGAGAGGCATCCATTCGGGCAGCCCTGTCCCCGGCCACCACCGATTTTCTATATTTTGTTGCTGACAATCACGGGGCTCATCGGTTTTCCAAGAATTACGGTGATCACTCACGCAACGTAACGAACACTCAAGGCAAACCCCAAAAAAAGTCACTCAAATCCGCTAAAAAACGCCGATGAAAACCAACCCGGGCGTCCTGATGACTGAGCTCGTGCTTCCCTCGCACACAAATTCCCTGGGTACCATTTTTGGTGGCGTCGTCATGAGCTGGATAGACGTCGCCGGGGCCATTGCGGCGGGACGGCACGCGCGCGCGCCGGTGGTGACCGTTTCCATTGATTCCCTTCATTTCATTGTGCCCATTAAAATTGGCTACGTCGTTTCCATCCGAGCCAAGGTCACGTTCGTGGGGAAGACGTCGATGGAGGTCGAGGTGGTCGTGGATGCGGAAAATATGGTGACGGCGGAAACCCGAAAAACCACGCACGCGTTTCTTACCTACGTGGCGGTCGACGAGTTCGGTCGTCCTAAAAAGGTCCCCCCGCTCAATCCCAAGACCGCAGAAGAAAAAAAGCGGTATGCCGAGGCGGTAGAGCGTCAACGGCAACGACTGGGGCGAACTAAAAGAACCTAAATGATCTAAGGGCCCCAGGGGTCCTAAGTCCCGTGACGCTTGGTTGCCACCGATTTCACGCACTGGACAATCGTTTCGAGCGGACTGCCGGGCGTAAAAACCTCTCGGACACCTAACTTTTTTAGTCCCTCAATATCGGCTGCGGGAATTACTCCACCAGCAAGCACCGGAATATCATCGGCTCCCTTTTCCTTTAAAAGGCGCGCAATTTCTGGGAATACCCTTTCGTGGGCTCCGGAGAGTATGCTGACGCAAATGACATTCACATCCTCCTGGACGGCGGAATTGACGATCATTTCGGGGGTCTGATGAAGTCCAGTATAAATAACCTCCATCCCGGCGTCTTTGAGCGCGTGAGCCAAGATCTTTGCCCCCCGATCGTGCCCATCCAGGCCCGGCTTTGCGACGAGTACCCGAATCATTGATCTCGGCTCCATTTTTTCGGAAACAGGCAAAGAACCTTTTTCTTGCTCTCGAGGAAGTTTGCGATGAGGTTCTTTAACTCGGGCGACTGCTCGGCATCGTCACCATACATGTACAAGATATCCAGTGCGCCATTCGCAAATTCAAAGTTTTCCTCGATGACTTTGCGGATGAAACTCCGCCATGGCAAAACAGGGTATTTGTGCAGTCTCGGATCGCAGGTGGCGACAATCCACTCCTGAAACGACTTGAGCTCGATTCGACTCTCGACTTCTAATTGATCACGGGTCTGATTCCGGGCCTGATCCGTGGGCTGACCCGGGGTCTGATCGCGAGTCTCCTGATTAAGAATACCACCGAATAATTCGAGGGTATTTGAAAGCGTGAGCTGATCCTTGCCGCGCATGGCCCGAAAGAGGTAGTTGAGCTCTTCGAGTTCACAAGTCCAGTCGCCCTTTTTGAGTTTAAGCAAAACCGGGAGTCCTGCCGCTCGCATCCGTGACAAGACGAGCGCGCATTCATCCCATGCGGCGACCGATCCCTCGATCGTAATTAACGGAGAGTAGTCCAGCCCGGTGAGAGCCTCGATTTTGGCATAAACCGGCCCCAGTGATACGTTTTCTCGAATCTCCCAGTGAGTGTCTGAGGTCGTAATCATCAGTACTCGTAAACTCCCCGACCGCTTTTTCTGCCAAGCCATCCCGCTTCCACATATTTTCGCATGAGCGGGGCGGGACGATATTTCGAATCGCCGAGATCGCGGTGAAGGATCTCGCAAACGAACAGGCAAACATCAATTCCCACGAAATCGGCCAACTCCAGCGGACCCATCGGGAAATTACAGCCCAATTTCATGGCCAGGTCGATATCCTTTGCCGACGCCAGACCCTCGGCTAGTGCAAAAAAGGCCTCGTTCATCATCGGCATCAGAATGCGATTCACGGCAAACCCTGGAGAGTCTTTCGCCTCAATGAACGTTTTGCCCATCTTTTCAGCGACCGTCCTAACGATCGCAAATGCCGTATCCGAGGTCTGCAGTCCCCGGATGCCCTCCACCAGCAGCATGATCGGAACTGGATTCATAAAATGCATGCCCGCAACCTTGTCGGCGCGCCGGGTTTGAGCCGCAATTTCGGTTATCGAAATGCTGGAGGTATTGGTAGCCAGCACGACATCCTTTGAGAGGAGTTCATCCAGCTCTCGAAAAATCTTGAACTTCAGATCCCGTTTTTCGGTCGCGGCCTCAATAACAAACTGCGAATTCTTAATTTCAGGCAATTGGCTCGTAAATCGAATGGCCGCCAAAATTTGCTCGGCCGGCTGGGAGAGTCGCTTTTTCTCCTCAAGCTTTGCTAAACTTTTTTGAATGGTGGACTTGGCCTTTGAGAGCTGATCGTTTGAGATGTCGTACAGAATGACCCCGTACCCGGCGCACGCCCCTACCTGGGCAATGCCATTTCCCATGTTGCCGGCGCCCAGCACGGCAATCGTATCTATTTTCATGAAAGGCCCCCTCGTTCACTGACGAGGATAGCGAGGAAATCGGTGCCCGTCTACTTTTCAGCTGAATAGGTAGCGGGTGATTACAAAAGTCACCCGCTACCTATTCAGCTGAAAAGTAGACGGGCACCGCATAAGAGCTTTAGGGAAATGTCCTGCGCGGGGCGGCGTGTGCAATCGCGTTCGGGGCTGGGGGAACCGACCGGTTGGTCGACGCCGTTTGCGCCCGTGAACCGACTCCACCTGCAGATCCGGTTTGGCCTGCACTCTGAATTGCCGAGCTGATGCTCGCGACAAACTGTTCAACCTTTCTGCGATTACGGGCGGCGAAGTTACAGCTGTCCTTAATCGGGACGAGTTTTGCCTCGACCTGCGCCTGTGCCGTTGTGACGGCATCGTTTAAAGCCACAAAGGATTGTCCCAGCACCAGCGCATCGGTCGCTCCTTTGAGCGTCTCGGCGGCAGCAATGACCGGACTCCAAAGCGCATTGAGATCCCCCGAAACATCAGGGCAGGTGAGGCCTGTCGACACGCTCTGAATCATCGATAAAAATCCGCCGTTCGCGTACGAGGCGTTCCACTGCCTCATCGTTTCGTAGGCCGAATTAAAAAGTGTGTTCTGCGCGAATGGGTTATCACGTCCCAGAATATCGGCTTCTTTCACGCAGTTGTTGCGCAAAGCCTTTGCCGCATCCACCCCAAGCTGCATAACTCGGTTGACACGCGACAGAACGTCAGCGGCAGCGAATCCGGATAGTTCAGAGGTATCGTCCTGCTTGCGACTATCCTTTCGGTTCTTATCGGTCGATTGTGTCATCGAATCGAAAATCTTTTCCCAGCGCCAATCACGTTCTTTTTCCTCTGCCGTGATGCTCTTCTTCAGAGCTTCGATACGGGCGTTGTCGTCGAGATACTTCACCTGGGGTTCTTTGTCGCCGTAGCTATCAGAACGCCCCGAAGAACCCTCTGACCTTTTTCCCAATTCCTTAAGCGCCTTGGCCGCCTTCACAGACGCCTCGTCCTGCGCCGTTTCGAGCTTTTCCTGTTCGTCGCGAGCGAGCTTCTTCATCTCGGTACGGGTATAGGTATTTCTGGAGACGTCGTCTGCGGAAACCTTGAGGCTTCCCAGGTCAACGCCCTTTCTGCAGGACTCTTCCAGATCTCCGTTTGAGAGATTGGCTGATACGGAGCTCTGCCGGTCTAAGCTATTTGCCGACTTCCTGACGGCATCGTTTCTTTTGACCTCTTCGTCCACGCGCTTCTTTTCAAGAGTGGCGATAATGGGCGGGATAGAGGCCAGCTTTTCATTCTCCTCTTGGCTATCCAGAAGGTCGTTACGCAGTTTTTTGACCTCTGCGTTTTTCGTAAATTTGTCTGAAATCGCGCGAGCCTTTTCTCGAAAGCTCGAAATCAGAGCGTCCGAGCCACCGGCTTGCGATTTAATGAGAGACTCGACCCGGTTATAGGCGGCGGAATCATTCGAGTTGTAACTCGAAGCACCGAACCCCACAACGGTCACCAGCGAACTTATCAAAAACATGTCTAAACGCTTCATCGTCTTCTCCAATCCACCTGTCCACTTGCAAACCAGGAAACGCCAGGCGGGAGCGTGGCATGCCCCAAAAATAGGGCACGTCAATGGGAATCAAGTTGCAAGGGGCCTGCCAACCAACCGCTCGCTACCTGATCTCCCTGAGTATTCTCCGGGTGGGTGGGGATTTCACTCGGCTGTCGTGCGGGAGAACAGTTAATTGAAGCTACGGATCTTTCTCAATTTCTTTGGCCGCTACACTTTGACCAGCCAAAAGTTGGCACACGTCTGTCGACTCCGTGGGCAATCGCTTTGACCTGTTAAAAGCGGTGGGTGACGCCAATTGTCATACAACTTAGCCAAAGTTTAGACGCTGGGTGCGGTATAATAGCTGGTATGATCACCGCTCAACGACGCAGATTTGAACGTGTCACCGTGTTCATCCCCGTGAAGGTATTCAAGAACGGGAAGGAGATCGGTAAGGGCGAGGTCGAGGACCTCTCCTTGGGAGGTGTATACGTGCGGTCAACGGTGGCGGTGCGCATGGGCGATAGGATTCACGTCGAGTTCCAATTCGCCGGCATGAAGTCGGTGCTGGGAACCGTCGTTGAGGTGAACCAGATAGACGAAAATGCCCCCATTCGGGCGATGCAAGGGGGCCTGGTCAAGTGGGATAGAAATGGAACGGGCTTTGGTATCGAGTTCGGAGAATTGTCCTCGGAAATGAATCGACTCCTCAAGAAAATGGTCAAATACCTGTCTCAGATTCAAAAGCAGTTCGCGGCAATGGGCTAAATCCGGCCCGCTTTCACCCGGCATGTCTGGGACAGCGCTACCCTCCAAATCTTGGCTCACTTTCTTTTAGAAAACAGTGTTTTCCTTGTAGGCGTCTTCTTTGGCTGTGACACCACAGGCTAAAAAATTTGGCTAAAAAATGGTTGGGTACTTTCCGATAAGAGTTGATAAGAGCCGAAAAGCGCTGAAAAGACCCGAAATGATCCGAAAAGAAACAGGCGAGCCTTGGAGTCACAATGCGTCGAGTTAAAATACGTCGGGAAAAAAATCGGTCGGGTTTTGCACCGCTACTGATTGCAATCGGTATTGTCAGCGTTTTGGCCGCCATGAGTCTGACGAGTTCCATGCAGGCCGGTATGGTCAATAAAAAGTCTGTGGAGAAGCTAAATCGCGCCGAGGCGTTTTACACTACCGAGCTCTCGGCCTGGCATGGCTACTATAGAGTGGAAGACGGCCTCGCAGTTTCCACTATAACATTTGAAAATACGCCGTATGAAAACCTAGATATTCCGGGTGATTCGTATTCGAGCACCCCAGGTTCACCGCTCAACGTGGTCACCACTCGGCAATACGCTCCATCGCAATCGCTCATTCGCCGGTATGGTACGGGAAGAATGATCGCGGCTGCACCCGCTGGCGGTAAGTTTTGCGGCAAGACCCATTTCTCCGGAAAAAAAACGTACCAAACCTGTCTGCACAAGCCCTCCGGCACCAGTAACGGTTCCGCCTGGCTCTATGGAATGGGTGCGGCCGCCATGGGTTCTCCCGATAGCAACAGCCCCACGGGGTTTAGTTACCCCCACCATTTTTGGGCGCTGACGAAAGAGGGTAAAGGCGTTTCGGGCTTTGGGACAAACGGTCGAGTCGATACCCGGATCGTGGCAAGTGCCCAGCGCTCAGCCATGACGTATACCAAGTCAGCCCCATGCTCAAGCGATCCCAAATGTAATGAAAAAAATGTCATCTACTTCAATAATAAATCGGGCCTCTGGCGTTTCAGTGGTGTGGATGGCCGCGCTATGGGTGCTGGGTCGTCTGGTCCGATGGCTGGACTTACCGCCATGGTATCCAATGGAGCCACTCACTTTCAATTTAGGCCAAACTACCTGATGTCGGGAGAAAAAATGTACCTTCCGTACTCTACAGGAATAGCGGGGTCGTCTGTTTCTGCAATCGACTGGGCGTACTTTGCCCCTGGCCAGACCGCCGAACTCGGCAGCTATTCCCACGGCGATTACAAAGATTCCTACCTGGACTGGATGATAACGGCCGACAATAAGCTCAAGGTCTTGGCGAGTTCGATTCAGATCGATCCGGTCGGTGGTCAGGCATTGTCATTTTCATTTTTGATATTGCAGTTTCGTCTCGGGCCCAATATCCCGGCAGGCGAACGCCTGGATCCGAGTTTCGGTACTGGAGGGGTTGTAAATTTCGACACTTCGGGAGCTGGGTTAATCGCGCGGTTTATGAGCGATGGAAAAATCCGCATGGTCGACACCTTTGGGGCGTCGACCATGCCAATGTTTCAGTTCAACGCGGATGGGACGAAGGACACCGCGTTTGGCCAGAATGGCTTGGTTCTCCTCCCGATGATGGTAAGTGCCGGCAATCACATCGTGACACTCCTGCCTGACAAAACAATTTATAGTCAAACAACGCAACTACTCCTAGGTGCGGTGCGTAGTGTTTGGCTGGCACGATTTAGGCCGGATGGAACCAAAGACACCTCTTTTGGAGGCACCGGATCGATTGTAATCCACAGCGATGACCGAGCGATGAATCATGGGACGCCGCTCTTTAGTTCGGAGGTACTTGTGGCGAGTGATGGTTCGATTGTGAGTGCATTTTTTGATGACCCGGCCCCACCCGGAGGACTCATTCCGAATCAGGCGGCTCAGGACCTTGGATGTTCGGACATTCGGGGCATTTGCATTACCCACCTAAATGCCAATGGTACGTTCGTTGATACATTCGGAAACGGAGCCACTTACGGACAGCCGGGCCGCCACTTTCTCTGCGCCCCCGCCAAGCAAGAAGGGATCAATTACTTCAGCTTCGCCCTTGCCGACTAAAGAAGCGTCACGAAATCAGATCTGGGTCCATTAAAAAACCCCCGTTCTACGCCGCCTGCCCTCATTGGAATTTTTTGGGAAAATTCTCATTACACGTGGTGTTTCTGAAAAATGCCGCCTTCTCGTAACCCATTGCCCGTTCCGATCGTACACCACTGTGCTAAGATGACCTTTATGGCTACCCTAGACCCCGAAAAAAAAGCCAAGATAGTTTCCATCGTTCTGGAAAAAATGCCTTCGGCCACGGCAATATACTTATTTGGGTCGATGGCTGACGGTTTTGAGCGAAAAGACAGCGATGTGGATATCGCAATTCTGCAGGCGACTCCGATAATTCCGGATGTTGCATTTAACTTACGCGGTGTATTGGGCGCCTTTCTTAAACGGGATGTCGATATTGTAGACTGTCGAAGGTGTAAACTCGAAATGGCGTTCAATATTGTAATGGGGGGCGTGGCGCTCTTTGCTTCCGACGCCGATGCTGTCGGCCTGTATGAGAACACTATCATGTCGATGTATGCCAATTTCGCAATCGAGCGTCGCGAGTTGATGAAAGACATTGCGCAAACAGGAACTATCTATGGCCGTTGACACCATTTTAATTCGTAAAGCTCAAATTATCGAAAAATGCCTCTTGAGAATTCAGGAAGAGGTTGGCGACGACATTGGTCTTTTTAAGTCCAATCAAACGAAGCAGGACTCAGTCCTTCTCAACCTAGAACGCGCTTGCCAGGCCACGATCGATATGGCGATGCGCATCGTCAGGATTAAACGTCTCGGTGTGCCTGCCGACGCTCGCGAGGCCTTTGATCTCATCAAGGATAAAGGCATGATCCCCCCAGCAACTTCAACAAAAATGGTTTCGATGGTTGGATTTCGAAATACTGCCGTTCACGACTATCAGGGCCTTAACCTTGAGATAGTTCAAAGTATCATCCAGAACCACCTTTCGGATTTTAAAGAGTTTGTTTCGGCATGCTTGAGTATTTCTTAGATCGCTAAACAGCTTTGACGTTGTGGGCCAACGTATTGATTCTTCGTGTCATCCCCGACACTGACAACCCAACACTGACAATCCGCTGACAATCCAACACCTTCAGCAATGAGGCGGAAATACCTGGAATACAATCAAGGGTTTAGCCGCGCGCGGTTAGAGAAGTGGTAGATCAAAAATGGCCAAAACGGTAGACACGTCTACTCAAGAAGAACGGTTACCGAACCGAATAGACATCGAGGCCTATCGGCGCGCGAAGTTTATTCATCGGCTAAAGGAACGGGTCACTGGTCGACACGTTCCGATTCGTTCTTTGTATCTAAACTTCTTAGCTGATACGGAGAAAAAACGTGCGCGTAAATATTTGGATCAAACTACCGGGCAAGGGCAAACGAGCCACCTTTAGAGTTATCAAACGCCTGAAAGATGGCAAAGAGATCAAACACCAGACGATTCGTCACCCGACATTAACTGAAATCAATAGTCAGTTCCGGGCCGGCAGATACAGCCGCGAACATGCCGAACACTTAGTGCGAAGATTGGTCAAGGAATGGAAGGCCGAATATATCGTGCCCTCACGTGGAGAGTCCATTCTTAGCGAGAATCAGGAGGCGTTTCAGTCATTTTGGGATGAGATCTATGCTCATCGGGAAATGAAAGCTGAAACCGAGCGTTCTACATATAACGATTTCCTTCGGGCCATTCGTCTGTTGGGAAATATTCCCCTGAAAACTGCGTCGCGCGCGCAGCCGCAGGCAAAACTCGACAATGAAACCCATGGCAAGCCTGCACGCCAAAGACGGGCGGTAGTTCGGCTCAGGCAATTACTCGAATATCTTGAACGGGATAAAATTGCCCTGCGCAAGAAACCAGAGCCGCCACTCAAAGTAAAATATCTAACTGAGGCAGAACTCAAGATAGTGCTACCTCGGATTGAAGATACCGATCAACGAACACTTATTGGGCTATCGTTCTATTCCGGCCTTAGAATTGGGGAGGCGTTTGCCATCACCGAGGAGAGCGCTATCGATGATAATGCTCTCTTTGTGTTCCAGCAAATGTACAAAGACGGGCAAATGGGACCGACCAGGAATCGAAAAGAACGAGATATATACCTTTTCGATGAGGGCGTACCTTTTCTTAAAGACTGGCTGGCGATCTCAACATAACGGCGGCAGGAAATCCGCAACCTCCGTTGGTCAGACATTCTAAAGAAGGCTTGCCAAGAGAAGTGTCCAGATAATGTTCCTGACAAATTCCACGACCTGCGCCACTCCTATGCGAAACATATCCTCGCTAATGGTGGATCGATCAGCGATGTTGCTCTGTCTCTAGGTGACCATATTACGGTATGTCAGCGCTATTATGTTGGATACAGCCTCACGAAGGAGCTGCGGAGTAATTTGCATAATAAGGTCAAAGAGGCGAAGCGGTTGGCGAGGAGTTGAATTTCAGTCCACACACGGAATTCCTGCAGATTCTAAAGTTGTGATGCCTCCTTAATAAGACCGCGACGGCCTTCGGGGGCGCACCCCCTACCAGACGCCGCGGCCCCTTTTTTATTCGTCCGCCACCAGTGGGCGACGGCACTGGATAATGATCTGGACAGAGCCTAATTCACGGGGGTGTCATCCGTGAACGACACCCAACTGGCAAGTCGCTGTAGGGCGCGGTTCAATGTGATCCATTTCCCGCGCTCGACCTGGCCCACCGTTTTATAGTCCCGGTTCCGATCTCGCGCAATTTTGTCTTCAGAATGATCCCTGATATTGATTGAAGCTTTGAGTTAGGGAGCTGGATC
>CAZRVZ010000019.1:0-11840 GCA_964603655.1 uncultured Pseudobdellovibrionaceae bacterium
GGCAAGGTACCGCTCTATCAGCTGAGCTACTCCCGCTTATTAGGCATTACTGGATTCCATATTTGTAGAAAGGTTGAACGCTGTCAATTTTTCAACCCGGGGGCTCCCCAAGCCTCAAATCAAGATTCCGGGCACGCTACGTCGGTTCGGGAACCATCTGGTAGTTTTCGGGGGTTATGGCGGTACGCTGGCGAATCGGACGACGTACATCGGTCGCCAGGCCCAAGAGCTCGAGCCCACGGATGATCGCGAAGGTAAAATCAAACTCGTACCAGTAATGGCCGTGCGAGGCGCACGCGGGCTGCGCATGGTGATTGTTATGCCACCCTTCGCCCGCTCCCACTGCTCCGACGAACCAGAAATTGGTCGAGAGATCTTTAGTGTCATAGTTCTGATAGCCAAACCGATGGCAGAGGGAATTCACCGACCAGGTGACGTGCCACATGAGTACGATGCGCACAAACATTCCCCACATGACATAGGGCATTCCACCCGCCCAATAAAGAAACGGGAGTGGTAGTGCGATAAAGATCACGAAGTACTTGTTCAGGAAGTGGTAGTACCGGTGGCAGGTGAGATCCGGCACGTATTTTAACCACTGGCTCTGCTCGTCCTCGAATTCCTTGTGGTAAAAAAGATGCAGCATGTGAGCATGCCAAAAGCCGTCACGCGGGGAATGAGGATCGCCGGGCCTGTCGGAAAAACGGTGGTGCAACCGGTGCTCGGCCACCCAGAGCATCATCGGCCCCTGGGACGACATCGCTGCAATGGTCGAAAAAACATACTCCAGCCATTGGGGCACCTTGAATCCACGGTGGGTGAGCAGGCGGTGGTAGGTCATGTTCACGCCGATGGGGCTGATGGTGAACAAAAGTACCAGGCAAACCGCGAGCGCTCCCCACGTAAAAAAAGGAATGGCGACGACCGCCAGTATATGAACCAGCGAAAGCCAGAAAATATTTTCGATATGCAACCGTCTCTTCATTTCCCGCGAGGTTAATTCCCAGGCCGCCGGATTGCAAGCCGCCAATGGCCCAACTATTGCCAATAATTCTGAGACTTTAGGATTCGTGGACCGATGACTGCGCCGGGACGAAGGGTGTTTCGTGGTCGGCGGCAACCACGGATTCTTTGGCCGGCAACTTGACGTCGGTGGCCAGACCCAAAAGCTCTAAGGATCGAATGAGGGTCCAGGTGAAATCGAACTCCCACCACCGCAATCCATGCCGTGCAGAGGTTGGAAAAGCATGGTGGTTATTGTGCCATCCCTCGCCTGCCGCCAGTAGTCCGACGAGCCAGAAGTTTCGCGATCCATCGCTCGTCGGGTGAGAACGGTAACCAAACACATGGCACAGGGAATTCACGGCACCACTCGTGTGCCACATCAGGGCGATGCGAACGAAGATTCCCCAGAAAACAAACGACCATCCCCCGGCCCAATAGAGAAACGGCGCGGGCAAAACAATGAAAACGAAAAAATACTGATTCAAAAAATGGTAGTACGGGTGTTTCAAGAGATCGGGTACATACTTTTGCCACATCTCCGGCTTGTCCTCGAATTCCTTGTGATAGAAAAGGTGGGCAAGGTGGGCGTGCCATGTGCCATCACGCGGAGTGTGGGGGTCTCCGGGCTGATCGGAAAACTGATGGTGCAATCGATGCTCGGCTACCCACATCATCATCGGGCCTTGAGCGGACATCGCGGCAATCGTTGAGAGAAAATATTCCAACCAGGTGGGCACTCGAAACCCTCGGTGGGTCAACAACCGGTGATAGGTCATATTCACGCCGATGGGGCAGATGGTGTACAGCAGCCCCAGGCAAACGGCGAGCGCGCCCCAGGAAAAGAACGGAAGCGACAACAGGGCTATGAGATGGACCAAGCCAATGAGGAAAATATTCAGGTAGTGGGGTTGCGGTTTTGCCGTGTTCATTTGACGCAAACAATACGGTAGCCTCATTATTTCGGCAACTCATTACTCATCACTTATCCTGCCGTCAGAGCCACCAAAACGCGGCCATGGCAACTCCGGTGGGAACCAGGGCAAAACCCAGGAGTTTTAAGGGACTCACACCTGTTTGGAAATCGGGCATGAGTAAAGAATACCCAATTGGGTTGGGGGCATTGGCGATTATCGTCAGTCCGCCGCCGCTGACCGCGCCCGCCATGAGCGCATACTTCAGTGAAGGCGTGAGTGAGGTTGTCTGGCCGCCCAGATAGGTAATCGCGGCATTATCGATGATACCGGTCAGACCGGTCGTCATTAAAAATAGCGGGAGTTCGGAAAAACGTATCAAGAGTGGCCCCAACCACCACGACTGCATCCCACCGATGGAAATGTGGTGGCAACGAGGGTGACAGGCACAAAGAATACTTTACCAAAAAGGTGGGCGTTCTACCCGACTGAAATGGTGGCGGAGTGGCGCGTGATGAGTGCATCGTAAACGGCTCCGCCAAAAACAGCACCCACAATAGGCGCAATCACCGGAACCCAGCACCAGTAGTTTGAGGCGGAAAATACGCCGGGACCCCAACCCGCTATCGCCGTAAACAGGCGCGGTGCCAAATCTCTGACCGGGTTGATCGCATAGCCGGCATTGAACCCAAAGGTCATCCCGATGAGCATCACCCCCAGGCCAACGAGCAGCGGGGCGAACGCACCGACGTTATTGCGCTTATCGGAGAGCGCCAGGACCAAAATCATCAGGAGGGCCGTGCCGACAAATTGATCGATAAATCCCCCGGGGAATGTGCTGAGAAATGCCTGAGGATAGGTGGCCCAAATGCCCGCCGTGCCGAGCGCCCCGCCAACCTGGCGAGCGCCGCCGTCGAAATGGTCGAGCGCTTCGCGGTAGGTGAAGTATACGACGGTGGATGCCACCATTGCCCCGACGAATTGGGCGATACAATAGGGAGCGACCTTGCTCCAGGAAAACCTTCTATGGACAGCCAGCGCGATCGTGACCGCCGGGTTCATGTGGGCCCCTGAGATGCTTCCGCCGACGAAAGCCCCCATCGCCACGGCCAGTCCCCACCCCATGTTAATGGACAGATAGGTTCCGTTGGATTGCCCGCTCAGCACCACCTGCGCGACCACACCCAGACCGAATACCACCAATATGAACGTCGACAACATTTCCGCCGCGAGTTCGCGCGAAACACCCTTGAGCACCGGCATTAACAACTCCTTTTCGAGGCATTTATGCTGCCAGATGAAAAAGAGTCAATGGGGGTGCCGCTCGCGGCGCATCGCCGATTGCCATTCGAATTATTGCCGTTAACCTTACCGGGTGGCGTCACTGCTCAAAACCCGTCGATTTCTGCCGCTTTTTCTGACTCAATTTGGCGGCGCGTTCAACGATAATCTGCTCAAAAACGCGATAGTCATCCTGGTGACGTACCGCTCTATCATCGTTTTTGGAATTCCCCCCGATCAAATGGTGGCCATCGCCGGCGGGATTTTTATTCTTCCTTTTTTTCTGTTCTCGGCGATCGCTGGAAAGCTTGCGGACCGACTCGACAAGGCCCGAATGATTTTTTGGGTGAAGGTGTCAGAAATTGGAATCATGTTGCTTGCGGCCACGGGCTTTCTGATCCCCCAATTTCCGGTGCTGCTTGCTGCCCTGTTTCTCATGGGCATTCATTCGGCATTTTTCGGCCCGCTCAAGTACAGCATTTTGCCGCAGCACTTAAGCGCTTCGGAGCTCATTTCGGGGAATGCCTGGGTCGAGGCCGGCACTTTTCTGGCGATTTTGCTGGGTACCCTGGCCGGGGGCGTTCTCATCTCGTTGGACCACGGAGATCGATGGGTCTGCGCGGCCCTGACGGCCGTTTCGGTATTCGGTCTGGCGGCGTGCAGGTACATTCCACCTGCGCCACCGGCAACTTCGTCTCCCCAGTCTCCGTTGACCGAAATGCGAACTCGGCTCGGCTGGAACCCGCTGGCCCCGACCTGGGAAATATTACAGATGATTTTTCGCAATGTATTTTTGCTGAGAATAATCGTGGCCATTTCCTGGTTTTGGTTTTTTGGCGCCGTCGTTCTGTCGCTCATCCCGCTCATTGGAAAAAACAATTTCCGGGCCGAGCAGGGCATCGTCACTCTTTTTCTCGCCCTATTCTCGATCGGAATCGGCATCGGATCGATGGCGTGCGGTCGGCTGTCTCACCATCAGGCGCGCATCCGCATCTCTTTCTGGGGTCTGGGGGGGATGAGCCTATTTTCAATGCTCCTCTATTGGATGTTACCGGGGGCGTTGCCGGAGACGTGGCCGCCAAGTACCGGCCCCGAGACAGTGGGCATACCGCTACAGTCATTGAGCCAGTTTTTATCCCTTGGCTATTCGTGGGCCGTACTGGCGGGTTTGTTGGGGATTGCGATTTCCGGCGGGCTTTTCATTGTCCCGCTCTACACGTTAATGCAGGAGCGCTCGGACCCGAGTGCTCGCTCGCAGGTCATCGCCGCCAATAACATCGTCAACGCCCTCTTTATGGTGGTTGCGGCCGTTTTGCTCGCGTTACTTCTCAAAGCAAATTATTCCGCTGCCCAAATCTTTTTCTATTTGGCTATCGCAAACGTCGTCTCAGGCGTTGCGATTTTTCGCCTGAGTAAGCACGGACCAGTTCGCTGAATCAGGAAGTCAGCCGCTTTTCACATCGCCATTTTGGATGAGTTCGGCGATCTCCTGGTTATCCAGACCGGCACCATGCAGCACAGAAAAAGTGTCGTGTCCCAACTCCGGGCAGCCTTTGAGACTTGTGGAAGGGGCAAAGCCGGCCCAGGTCAGGGGATCGGAGCTCATCTTGGCGCGCGTATCGGTGTGGCTTAAATGCTCTGCCCACGGGACGACTCGAACCAGACACGCATCGTGCCCCTTGACGAGAACCTCCCAGTAATTAGAGGGAGCGTCGTGAAAAAGCTTCTCCAAGTCCGCGGTGAGTGAACGGTCCGCATGGCGTGCAATCCAGTCGACATGATCCACAGCACGGCAGAAGATCTCCCAGTGTTTTGGTTGAACCGCGTTGAGTGAGATCCACTGTTCATCCCGACACCGATAATAACGAGAGTGCGGCTGAGCGCCGTTCAAAAGAGCGTGCAAACCGAATTCCCCTTGAGCCTTGGACTTTTCGGAAGAAGGTGTTCCTTTTTCGGGCGGAGTCGTGACCTTTTCGGAAACGAGCGAATCCCACGCTCGGGTGAGGTAGAGCGTTCGAAACCCTTCATCCATATAGTTCAGCAGATGCATTCCACGTCTTGCGGGATTAGCGAGGTGAAAAAGCATTCGGGTCAACGGGGTCAGCGCACCTCCGACGATATCGCCAAAATGGGTACTGAAATTGGGTGAGCCGTTTTCCAAAAACCACTCGCCGCACCCGGAAGCGGCGATGAAATTCATGTCGTGAGCTGCCATTTTTGCGAACTCGCCCTTAATTCCCCTCAGGGAAACATACAATATATCGGGGTTGTCCTCGGACAAGTGGGAGTAGCCCAGTCCGTAACGATCCATCACCCCCTCGCGATAATTTTCAATGAAAACGTCGGACTCCGAGGCCAATCGGCGCACGATTTCGACCCCCTTTTCCGAATGCAGATTGATGGCCACACTGCGCTTTCCCTGATTCAGGAGCTCGAATGCGCGCGTTTGTGAAACATTGCGTAATGGATCGCCATCGGGGGTCGCCTCGATTTTTAGGATATCGGCGCCGTACTGGGCCAGCATCCTCGTTACCCACGGACCCGGCAGCATCACGGTAAGATCCACTACCCGAATGTGCTGGAGAGGCCGCTCCTGTTCGTCGCTCCAAAGTTCCACGTTGGCTCCCGGGTGTTTATCCCTTAGCTAAAATATCGCACCGATTATCTTACCGACTATCTTACCTTTAAAGTCGTCGGCGACCAAAGTTTGAAAGTTTCTGAAATCTCAGCTAAAAGTTGGGGACGTGCTTTTTCATCGGGTTCATTTCCGTGCGTCGATAACAATTCTCGCGGCAGCCTGCTCTTTCACCCTCTGGTTGGCTGGCTGTTCGAGCGTCGAGATTATCGAATCTCCCAAAACAGCGTTTGTTTCGGACGCGAAACAGGCGGGTGAACCTGAGATTATCTGGACGAGTCGTACGCTCATTCAGGATTTCGATTTTTTGGGACAGATTCAGTCGCGCAGTCTGAGTTACGACGGCGCCTTTTCCGGACTTTTGGACGGCGGCTCGAGTCTCAAAGCCGACGCGCTGATCGATATTCATTTCGCCCAGGTGGGGATTTTCAGCACCATGCAGGCGTTCGCCGTGAAATACAAATAATGGTTAAGTCGGGAGTTCGAAAGATCGCGCTGCTCACGGGTGGCGGTGACTGCCCCGGACTCAACGCCGCCATTCGGGCAGTTGTCCAGAGCTGTGTCGTGGAACATGGCATCAGTGTCGTCGGCATTCCGGACGGATTCAAAGGGCTTCTCGAGAACAAATTCGTGCCGCTCGACTTAACCAATACGACGGGGATCTTTTCCAAGGGTGGAACGGTTTTAGGTTCTTCGAACGTCGATACTCCATTTGCGGTGCCGGTGACGAAGGGCGGCAAAAGAATTGTCGAAGATAGATCCGATGAGGCCGTCCGTAATCTCAAGCAGGAACATATCGATGCGATGATCGTCGTGGGTGGGGACGGCACGCAGAGCATTGCCCATGGAATGGCGGAAAAGGGTGTGAAGGTCGTTGGCATCCCGAAAACCATCGACAACGATTTGGCGGGAACGGAATTCACTATCGGTTTTTTTACAGCTGTCAGTACTGCGGTGGACGCCCTGGATAGGCTCCACACGACGGCCGAGTCCCATCACCGGGTGATGGTGGTCGAGGTGATGGGGCGCAATGCGGGATGGATCGCCCTTTTCGCGGGCCTTGGCGGGGATGCCGACGTGATCCTGATTCCGGAGATCGCATTCGATCTGAGTAAAGTATCCAGCCACCTCAGCGACACCCATCACGCCCGAAAGCGCTACTCCATCGTCGTCGTGGCCGAGGGGGCCAGGCCGATTGGAGGCGACGTCACCGTGGCAAGAATCATCGAAGATTCTCCGGAAAAAATTCGTTTGGGTGGGATCGGCCACCGAGTCGCGATGGAGCTCGAGAAATTGAGCGGCCGCGAAACTAGGGCCATCGTGTTGGGCCATCTCCTGCGCGGGGGATCGCCGGTCGGGTTTGACCGCATTCTTGCGAGCCGGTTCGGCGCGGCAGCGGTGAAGGCGGTGGTGGACGGAAATTTCGATACCATGACCGCCTATAAAAACGATTCGGTCGAACTTGTTAAGCTGAGCACCGGCGCCGGAAAAACCCGGTTCATCAACCCCGAATCCCAATTCTTGCAGGCCGCCAGGCACCGCGGCATTCATTTCGGCGACTGATTTCGTTACGAATTCTCTGAGGCGGCCAGCCTCACACCAATAACCAATACGGTATAAAGGCCAATCGGGAGTTCGGGACACTGATTTCATTTTTGGAATAAGCGATTACGACTTTGGCCCCGGGAAATGTGCGCAAAAAACCGTTGGCTGAGCCCATTATTTTAGGAGTCGGAACGGCGTCGCCCGTTGGAATAATTCCCAGCATGGCGCTTCCGGTTTGAAATACCAGCGGAACTTCAGCGCCGTTACGGGTACGCCATTGATAGAGGGCTATCTTGGCGCTGGGGCGATAGTACATTTCCTGGCGCAAGTTGGAATATAACCCTCTGAGCAAGTTGTGTGTCCGGCTTCCGGGGGATTGCATCAGCCAAGTGGCCATTCCTTGGTCCTCTAAAAAATAGCTTGTGTTATGAATGCCCCGAATTTCAACCGGCCGTATCAAAAAGAGTGCTTCGAGTGCAAAGAGAACCTTGGGCAACGTAACAGAGGATATCTGCGATTCGCGTGCAGCATCAACCTGCCTCAACGGAGCGCCCTGATTTTCAGCTAAAAACACGAGAAGTCGTCTCAGGCTCGCGTATAACAAAGTCGTGGAGTAGATAAGTCGAACATCGCGATTGAGAATTGTATCCAATTGCGCTTCGAACTTTTCCTTGCGAACTGAATCATCCCTAAAAAAACAGATACCTGGAAGTCCGCCGGTTGCAAGGTAGGCGTCAAAGTCTCCCGCCTTCCGTGTGTGTTTTGTCAGAGACTTGATAATATTTTTTTCCTTCAGCTCTTGGGTCAACTGGGAAATGATTTCTGACAGCGGCAACCCCTCGATTTCTTTCACTGTAAAGGGAAGAAGTTCCAATGAAACGATTCGTCCGGTTAACGATTCGCGAATCATCTTTCTGCTCGTGAATCGCACTGAGCCTGTGATCAAAAACTGACCTGGCCTTTTGTGTAATCGAACATATTCCTTAAGCGCAGGAAATAATTCAGGGCTCAATTGCGCCTCGTCAATTCCAAACGGCTGACGATGACCGGCCAAGAAATTCTCAGGATCTGAGTCGGCAAAAAGCCGGTGACTCTCGCGATCAAGACTGACGCTTTCAGAAACATTTTGATTGAGCAGGGTCGTCTTCCCCACCTGTCTCTGTCCCAAAATCCCCACAATTGGGCTGAATTTCAGGGCCTTTGAGACTCGATCGCGTAAATAACGGCTACGGGTGTGTGGCATCTGATATTCACGTTACTCTGCTTCAGTAAAAACATAAAGGCCCATTTACATTTTTACTGAAGGCTCTAATGGCCCGCAGCTAGCTTGATAGTCTTACGCCAATGATTTTTTCCTTCGTCGGAAAGCGTGTCGATCGGATCGTAGTATTCGTAAAGTTTCTGCAACACCTCGGGCGTTTCGTATTCGATTGAGGTCAGGTAGTTTTTCGTCCAGTAGGAGAGCCCCTTAACCCGATCGTAAGATTGGTTCTGGTGTACCCACCGTTTACCGACGAAAGGTACATCGCACAGAATGCGTGGTGTCGAAAAGCCCGGGAGATACCCCATCATGTCATGCTGTAGCTCCTGCGCCTGGTGAAGCGCCACGCGCCAATGTTCGGAGTTGGGGATCATGTCGCACATATAAAAGTAGTACGGGGTGATGCCCGCATGATCGACGAGCGAAAAGCAAAGATCGAGCAGCGCCTTCTGGGAGTCGTTCACGCCGCGAAGCAGGACTCCTTGGTTGCGCACATCCCTGAACCCCATCGCCAGGATTTTACGCGATACTTCGGCAACCAGCGGTGTGACCTGACACGCGTGATTCACGTGAGTGTGGACTGCAAGAGACACGTCTCTCGCGCGGGCCTTTTGAGCCAGACGATCGAAACTCTGGAGTACGTCTTCTTGCAAAAAATGCTGGGGGAGACCCATGATGGCCTTGCTGGCCAGTCGGATATCGCGGATGTTTTCGATATCGAGCAGGCCGTCGATGAACTTTTCGAGTACCGCAGCCGGAAGATTGGCAATATCACCGCCGGAAACCACCACATCGCGAACCGAGCGGGTTTTTTTGAGATAACCCAGCATCTTTTCTAGCCTCGCGGGCTGGGCCTGCTCGAACTTGCGCTTCTCGACCTGGGGCACGCTCTGTCCCACCAGATCCATGCGGGTGCAATGGCCACAGTATTGAGGACAGGTGGGCAGCAGCTCCGCGAGCACCTTGGTGGGGTATCGGTGGGTCAATCCCTCTTCGACCCACATGTCATGCTCGTGTAGACTATCGCGTGTCGCCATCGGGTGGCTCGGCCACTCCCGATCGCGCTCGGAAAACAACGGGGCCATGTACCGACGGACAGGATCGGTCCCCAGGGCCTCTAGATTCATCGTATTGATCATCTGCGGAGGTATCAGCATGGACATCGTTGCGCGCTCCGCCTGATCCTTTAAAATATCGGCAGCCATGGTTTCGGAAAGATAAGGGCCGAGCACCCCCTTGAACTGCTTGACGGATTTCACCAAATTACGCTTCTGCCAAAGCGCGCTTCGCCATTCGGCCTGGGTGACGTTTTTATATCCGGGAACTCTCGTCCAATCCGGCTCGTGAAACTCCGAAGAATACTGGTAGAGATAGGGCTGATGCCGCGAACCGCCTCCGGCGACCTTGGCACCAACGGCAATCTCTTTTATAACGGGTCCGCTCAACGGGGTAACTCCTTGAAAGATTTCAGTATCCATAACCAAATATTGAGTGTGTTTCAAGGTCCGAGCATCGGCATCAATCAATCGGGATTCGCGCCTTATTTTCAACGGCGGTTGATCGCTAGTGATGAATTAGGTACTAATTGCCCACTAATTTCAGCGCCCGTTGGACGCGGCCTAATAGGAATGATATAGGTCCCGGCTGATGACAACGGAACCGGCGTGGCGAGCAGAGCTCAAAGATTTTTTACGGACGCCAGCGGACCTACTAAAGGCCGGATTGATTTGCGTTGACGAAGCTTCTGCCATTGCCGGAATTGGCCAACGTTATCAGATAGCGATTTCACCCTACTACTCGGCTCTCATCGATCGCGACGACACGGGACGGGCAAATCCCCAATGCCCGATCTTTCGCCAGGCGGTCCCGGTCAAAGGCGAAAACCTGCAGAGAGATGGTTTTTCAGATGACCCGCTTGAAGATGCGCGCCACCTTGTGGCACCGAGGTTGACTTACAGACTTTGCGGGCGGGCACTGCTTCACGTAACTGCGAGTTGCTCGACCTATTGCCGATTCTGTTTTCGAAAGACGCTTCTCAATGATTCGGTGGATGAGCTGTTTTCTGGGGACTACGCAAAGGCGATTCAATATCTCCACAACGAGCCCGAGATAAATGAAATCATTCTCACTGGCGGTGATCCACTAATGTTGGGGGACGACGCGCTTGCCACACTGATTGCCGAACTAGCGAAAGTGCCTCACCTCAGTCGATTGCGCGTCCACACGCGCGTTCCGGTAACCTTTCCCTCTCGTGTCACCGATGCGCTCGTGACGGCTCTCGATGGCGATTTTGATCAGAGGGTCATCGTCACACATTACAATCACCCGCGTGAACTCACTCACCAGGCGATCGATTCGTGCAAAAGATTAATGACGTCAGGAATTATGGTATGGAACCAAAGTGTGCTCTTAAAGGGCGTGAACGATTGCAGCAACACCCTCGTCACCCTCTTTTCCAATCTGCACCTGGCCGGCATTCGCAACTACTACCTGCACCACCCCGATAAATCCGAGGGTACGGCCCACTTCTGGCTTAGCCTGGAAGAAGGTCATGCACTATTTCAGAGGGCAGCGGCCAATTTGAGTCCGCAGAGCCGTCCGCGCTATGTCGTGGACACTCTCGGAGAAAGTGGAAAGACTTTGGTCGAAGATGTTCTGGGTGGCGTTACTGGGTCCCACCGGGTTGGCGCATTTCCAACAGCGGCGCCATTCGTTGCTCATGCCGCCGGGAAAGCTCCAGCACTCGATTCCGGAATTCGGAATTGTCGGCCACCCACCCGGATGGGGTGCCTATCACGGGAAGGCCGTTCACTGTGAATCGTTGCGTCCGAATCGGTTGGACCGGGGCCGGATTTGGGGAGTACTCTGGCGAGAGGTGTTCAGCGCGAGCGGCTCCGCTAGCGCAAGAACTCCAAAGACCGCCGTGCCAACCCATGAAAAACGCCAAAACACACCTTCCCCCTTGGGAGATAGTGTTATCCAACTGTGGGATTGGGCTTACACAGAGCATTTTGGCGGGACCGCGCCGCCGACTTTAGTGGATGGAACGAGCCGGGGCAGCCCCAGTCATTATCCGGTTGACGATACTGTGTGGGAAAAGCAAGTCTACTGCCGCATGCAAAAGCGCGCTAACGCCACCTCTCCCGCAGTATCTCCCGACAAGCCATGGACGTGGGTTCGGTTCCGGCCCAGTCTCTGCGCA
>CAZRVZ010000020.1:0-16682 GCA_964603655.1 uncultured Pseudobdellovibrionaceae bacterium
GGATTCGGCTTGGGTTCCGGTTGAACGGGTATCACCGGCTCCTCCTCGCCTGGATCGGGCGTGACTGGGATGACGGGTGATCCGGGCTGTACATTAGGCTGCTCAATTTCGGGCTCTTCCGGTTTTGGCAGCACCTCTTGAACCTCAATCTTGGTCCCGCTGCCTGGATTCTCCGGTAGCGGAATGGGCTTGGGAAGTTCGGTGGGCTTAGGCCGCTTTAACAGGCGTGATACGGTGTTTTCATCGGTTGGGCGCCTTCGACGGCAGAGCGGAATCCGCTGACCATTTCGCGCCAGTGCCACCGCCAGATCCAAAGAGATCGTTGCCTGTTTGGCTCTGAGTTCTGCAATTTCCAGGTCCAGGGCTGCGACCGCACCCGCCGCGTCAAATTGCTCGTACTCATCCGTTGAAATTGTCCCGGTACCCGCCAGTTCAGATGCACGCCTAAAACTCTGGTCCGCCAAAAGTCGACGAGCTTTCTGTCGCTCTAGCCCGGCAATCGCTCGTGCCTTGGCCGACTGAAACAGAAATATATATTTAGATTCCGCAATAATTGGGGATAGTGAAGCCGAACACAGAAGGATTATAATGAACAACCGTGACAAATGTTTATTCCATTTCGTATGTGCATAGCGGAATAGAGACTCCGCGCTTCACCAACGCCTCGACCACGCGAAAATAGGCCCGAGACTCCTCCACTTTTTTGCTTGCAAGATCAACGTCAGCCACTGAGACGGCGGCATCTGAGACGATAGTGTCGTATTCCTCCATCGATATCACACGCTTCTCGATGAGCTTTCGTCCCCGCTCGAGCCTTGCGTTGCCCAGTGTGGATAGTGCCACCTGACGCCGGAGATTTGCCTCGGCCTGTGCGATTCGCAATTTATATAGCTCGATGTAAGGGTTAGTGTCCAAATTCGGCGTCGGGTCACCTGCAAATGCAATGGGCGAACCCCCGCCCCAGTTCGATCCCAATCCCAATCCCAATCCCAGAACCAGAAGACCTCGCTTCACTTTAACCTCCTCTTTTACAAACTCTCACGGAGTCCTGCCGTGCGAGACCCATGTATGGTCAAAAACGCTAATCGCAAACGCACGATCACTCGGCCAAAAAAGCCTGAGATTTTGTTCATCCATAAAACCGGTCACCAGTTTTGCGTCACCACCCGGACTATTTTCCATCCACGCAACGGATCCGCTATAGATGTCATACGACCCACGAAGAATTTTTCGAATCGGCCAGGTGACCCCTCCGGTGACAAGCTGATAATTACCTTGGAAGAAGACATAGCTTTTGTCCGCGAAACGCGGCTGCCGGGGAACTATCAGTCTGAGATCCCAGAAGTCGAGAGTTTCTGGCCCCCGAAAATGTCCACCAATTCCCGCTACGGTTTTAGCTGCCAACGGTAGAGTGGGCAGCTTAGAGTCCTTCGCGACCTCAAACGTCCCAACACGTCCGAACGCCTTTGAATACCAGACTCCGGAGATGAACCCCTGTGTCCATTCGGTTATCTGCAAAAAAGTATCCGACTCTGCGCTCATGAGAGTGTATCCGGCGACGATATTTAAAGTCTGGCGATCAAACTGGTGAGCCCAATATTCACCGGAAATCTCTCGGCCGAAGGAAAATAGAGCTGAAACGGAAACAAAGACATTATTCGGATTGTGCATCGGATTATCCGACGAGGTCGTGGCGTTGACGTCCAGACGCAGGGGTTGGTATCGATCGGTGCCGTCGTGATGGAGATAGCCGTGGAATACACCCCTAGCAGCTAGCACCAATTCCTTACTCGCCGGAGGATTGACTGGGGGGAGCGGCTTTTTTTGCTCGGCCGTTGCGGCCACGTGATAGCGTCTGGGGTAAGCTACAAACGGCGCTATCAGTTGGCGCACCTTGCGGAATCGGCAGGTCTCTTCGGCGAGTGATCGATTCTCTGAGTCTTTTGGCAGAAAACGCATGCGGCAGATGAATGTATCGCGGTCGCGTGTACACTCGTCCGTATCGAGCGTTCCTGAAAGGTACAACTTTCCCTGAACGAAATCGTAACTAGCCGATGTATAGGAATGATCCACACACCAATTTGGGCGCGCTATTGAATTGCCTTTGGAATTGCCTGGGGGATTCACGGAACACAACCCATTCTCTACCCCCATGGTTCCGGTAATAAGATAGTGGTGTAGGCCTGTCGACGGCACCGGTAGTTCGCTAGTGAGCCCCTTTGCCGTTTCTATCTGCAATACCGCTTTTTCACTCCCGCAGACCCCCTCGTATTGTCCAGCCAGTGTCGGGACAAGCGGTGGCGGTTCAATACCTTCCCCCTCGCCTTCTCCCTCATTTGGCTCGTCGGTCTGGTATTTCAAATAAAGCTCTGCGCTGATAGATGCCGATCGAAAAAAGACTGTACCCTCCATGTGCGAATAAGGAGTCGAGTAGACAACCGCATTGATTCGTAATTCGTTGCGGGGTTCATCGAGGGTAAGTAGCCCCTGATCGCCATCGTACTGAACATCTTGGAACATCTCCGTCTCATATTCAGGACTGAGATAGCCGCCCAAGCCAAGCCGGAAAAGAAATGTCAGGCGTGGTGACTCATCGATCGAATCCGGCTTAACGAGAAAGCTATCCATGCTGAGCGCAACGGCATCCGGGCTACCCTGCGGCCTGAGATATCCGACCCACTTGCCGGTCGGAATTTCGCCGCCCGGCTTTTTTTCAACCGCTGCCAAGGCGGAACCTAGCCAAATCAAACTCACTAAAAACACGGTTAGAAACGATTTCATCCCAGCTCCCTTCGGCCTCTCACGTAATCTCAATCCACGTATGCATTCCACCCATCTCCATGCCGGCATGCCCTGCATGGCCCCCGCCCATTCCGGGAATTGGCTTTCGATGCATGTCATTCATCACATGGTGCATAAAATGGCAGTGAAAAAGCCACTTGCCCATGCGCTCCGCTGTAAATTCGAAAGTTCTCTCCTCGGCGCTACTGATATTTTCCGTATTGGCGAGGAGCTGCATGTGTGGTGGGTGAAAGCCGGCACCGTTCTCGGTTATTCGAAAGCTGTGTCCGTGAAGGTGTATCGGATGAGTCATCATGCTCAGGTTGGCGACGCGAATGCGTACCTTTTCGCCCATTCTGGCTGTCATCGGTATGATATCTGGCCCCGGGCGTCCGTTCATGGTGAAGTAGTTGAACTCCGTCATCTCCATCGTGTCCGGAATCGGGCTTCCCGGATGGATCATCCAAATCTGCAGGAAATAGGCATAGTCGCGATCCACAATCTGATGGGGCTCGGGATTCTTCGGGTGGATAATAAAAAACCCGCTCATGCCTAAGCCCGCCTGTTTCGCCCCCATAAAGTGCGGGTGATAAAAATAGGTGCCGTGCTGAATCAGCGGAAACTCATAGGTGAAGGTCTCCCCAGGCTCGATCGGCTTTTGAGAGAAGGTTGGAACTCCGTCCATCTCGATAGGAAGGTGAATACCGTGCCAATGTACCGTGGTCGGCTCTGACAGTCGATTCTCAACATGGATTCGCACGATATCGCCCTCGACCGCCTCGATGGTGGGGCCGGTGATCGATCCGTTGTAGCCCCACCCATGAATGGGCCTTCGCTTCATACCGTGAGGATCGCTCATGTCTTGAAATGCAGTGGTGACAGGCTCTGCCACTAATCGAAACACCTTCACACCGCCCTCCATGGAGTAGGGCAGCGTCTTAATCCCCGGTGTCACCACCGGAAGGTATCCAAATGTTTGCGGCGGCAAGTTATCGGGAGGCATTTCGACTAGCTCTGTCTCCGTACTTGCGTTCACCGCACTGGACCTCACACCTAGAGTGGCGATTATTGGAAAAGAGAGCGCACCCAGGCGAGATAAGAAAGAACGCCGTGAAACGCTCATGGTAATACCCTTCTCATATAGGTTTCTGGCACATAGTTGCTCATGTAACCGCCATAAACATTTGGACTTGGTGGCCAATACAGCATGCGATAAACGTTTGCGGACATCACAACTCCCCCAGATCGGTCTTAACTTAAAATGAGAAATCTAACAACTTAAGATCGCATTAATTGGAGTGTCTGAAGACGAGGGGGACCGAAGTCCCCCCTGTCTCCATAAATTCCTAAATAGTACAAAAAGTGTCACCGTTGTAGGGCGTATGGTGACCCCTGGAATGAGAAACCAGATACACCTAATTGATCGGAAGGCCAAACCCGCAATCTCCGCTCATGGCCCATCAATTGCTTTACCTCTGTGTAGCGTAAAGGTGTGAGCCTTATGCCGGGCAAGTGGACGTCGGCGAGCAGCGTGGAGCGGAGATTTAAATGAAGCGTAAATTTAGTTTGATCGCAGTTCTTACTCTTTTAGTAGCACAGTTCAGTGCTCATGCCGATAGTGTTAACAGCAGAAGCGGTTCTCGAAAGCCTGCCAATAGCCATAGGCAAGGGCTGACCAGTGTTTCTAAATCAGCAGGACCTAAGACAATCGCTTTGACTCCTATCATAGGAGGCTACTCTGGCTATACTGGTAATTGGGCTAAAGACATTCTCAATCCCTATACCTTAGGGTTCTCTGTAGAGCTTGCAACAAATCGCCATTCGGGATTCGAAACCTTGGCATTCCATTCCCACTACCATGTCAATCATCAATCGACGGAACATAAGGGTGTTGGCACCGACGAACGGGGAATTGCAGACGGTTCTCTTTACCAGATATTGGGCAGTCTGAAATTTGAGCTTTAATTGGAGGGTCTGGAGACGAGGGGGACCGAAGTCCCCCACTTTAGTGACAAAAGGCGACGTTACTGGGTGGGAAGGTTTCTGTAGATGTCTTGAACCAGACGTTCGCAACTCGATAGCATCTGCCCCAGGTCGGCACTTGAGTGATCGTCGGTGACTCCCGACCCTTCCGAGTCGGCACAGCATGCAAACAGATCACCGAGTGTAGACCTCGCATAATAGGTATCGCGTTCCAATTGCCTATACGCCCTGACAATGAGCTGGTCGTGCGCGTGATCATCTGCCGGCCCTTCGGTGAGCACTATACGCTCGAATCGATGCGCACTATTGTGCAAGAACGAGACGTGTTCGTACGCATAGCGTTGCCGATACGTCGGGTAGTAGCCGATGACCTCTCGTGCCGCTGTCACTAGACGAGTCGCGTCCACCGATAGCTGCCTTGACAGCGTTCGAAGTTGTGCATGATCCGCCACAGCCATCTGCTGAGATATTCCCAGCGCAATGGCTAGTCCAATTAACCGTTTCATTTTAGCCTCCTGTTTTTGTGTTGAGTGATTCAACTCTTTCTATTTTTGTTGATTGTCGACGAGCAAAAAGCTTTTCAAAAAAACCTGCCTGACCATCAGGATGGTCATCCGGATGGTTATGCCCCGCATGCTCCAGCACCTTTTTTTCCGAAGCCTTCGTCATCGGTGCCAGTATCTCCGGAATAGTCTGAGCGATGTTCTCCAGAGTTTGACCCAGACTCCCTTTGGGAAATTGATTGCCCAGAGCCGCCTCGATTAGGTGAGGGCCCAAGACCCCGTTCAATTTTGCAATCTCCGCAACCACCCCATCAACCTCAAATATTTTGTCACGCTTAAAAAGATAGATGTAATACTGCCCGCCTCGTTCGAAGAGCTGATACCTTTGGTTCGCTGCCAGCGTCTCGACAAGTGACAGATGGTTGTATGCCGCGTCATTCGCGACATCTCGAATGATCCAGGTATCCTCGGGCTGTTCCTCCAGGGGTTTTTTTTCATCAATAAAAACCGTGGAAACCCCTCGCTTCATGAAGGCAATGATGTCCTCTTTCCTCTCCAGGAAGTAGTCCCACATTTTTTTGGTGTATTCGCACTCGATGTCCCGGGTGTCTACCTGGTCAACGTAGTAGGCCGAGCAGGAGAATTCGCAGATCTTCTTCGCGTCACAACCCTCGCAACGGGCCCACCAGTCATCCTTGTGGTGAAAGGCTTGTCGCTTTTTCAGTGCAAACTCCCTTTCCGGCGGCGAAAAGAGATGGTTCACATTGCCCATGGCCCAGAGAGGGTTCTCCGCGATGCGATCGCACGCATAGAACTTGCCATCGGGATTGACCGAATAGAGACTACGCCCCGCCTGGCAATAGAGGCTCTCGCATCCATGATATTCGAAAGAGCTCGGCGCTCCGTTAGCCTTCACAAAGCGTTTCATCGCATTGTAAAGCGTTGCATCCACTACCGATTGCCCTTTGGTTTCGAGCATGTAATCTAAAACCGTTTTCTTGGCGTTAAAAAGCTTATCGGTCGACGCAGTATTAACCTCTTTTCCCCTGCCATCGGGCACCATGAGGTTAAACCGGACGTTGTGAATTCCCTCGTCGTGGAAGAACTTCAACACCTCATCCATCCGATCCCAATTAGAGGGCTGTATCAGGCAAATGGTTCCGGCGTCCGTGCCATTAGCCTTCATTCTTCGCCAATTCTCGACGATCTTTCTGCCCCCACCTCGAAGCTCATCGCTTATTTCCGGGGGGCCGTCGAGGCTATAACTAATCGTAATATCCAGCTCACGCAAAGTTCGCTCCCGTTCCGGCGTCACACGGGTGAGGTTGGTTTGAATATAAAACCCCACTCGTCTATCAACGGTTTCAAGCTCAGCTTTGGCAAATGCGACTGCCTCCTTGAAAAACTCATCGGAGCATAGCAACGGTTCACCGCCGTGAAATTGCACAAAAACCTTAGGCGCCTTGGAAGGTTTCAGAATCATGCGAACCGCGTTCTTATAGGTCTCCATGGGAATGAGAACCGGTTTTCCGTTCAGTGCATCCTGGTGGCAGTATTTGCAACGCAGGTTACAGTAATCGGTAAGCTTCACGACGAGAAAATTCGCCTGTTCAAAAAACTGAACCGCATCGGTACTGAGCGAATCATGCAGGGGTGTGGGAGATGCGAGGTTCATGGTTTACACATTCCTAATTTCACTAGGTCCGAGTACGATGATGGTAATTCGATTTGAGCTAGTGGATCTCGTCTGAGAGCATCTAAAAACTGGCGGACCGTTTCATCTATCTCAAAATAGCGGGCACCCGGCCCGGAATTATCCGCAGTAAATAGGACCGTAAGCCGACGCGGATCCGGCCCGCCTTTGTTGACGTTTACGGCGGTCAATTCAGTTTCCTCCGACAAGGCAAGAATGAAAGCGGGAACATCGTAAGCCAATTCTAATGTGCGAAAGGCCGTATGGCGGAGAACCGATCCTGCGAGCACGGTCTCTTTTTCAATTGTAATATCGCCGCGGTAGAAAGCCAGTTGCAGGCGCTCAAATTGGAGAACATCAAATACTGAGGATGGAGCCGCTTGAATCAGTACTTTTCGTGCTTCGGGATCTTCGAGTAGGCATTCTAGAAAGCGATCGGTGAGGTCATGAAGATGAACCCTGACCGCTTGAGGTTCGAAGAGGTCACGGTAAATATGTTCGAGCGCACTCTTAGGGATAAGCCGGTGGGCCAGACGCAGTTGCATTTCCGGGGTTTCCCAACGAACACCAGCCATGGAGTTTCCATATTTGGTCACATTGGGGTCTCCGGCTAGTTTTGTAAGCCGATTCCTCTCAATATCGGTAAGTGAGAAACGCTCAAGAAAATTGGGGAGATCGATGCCTCGGTTTGATTCGGGGAGCCGAATGAGCTCCGCGAGTCCTGTTTGGAATTGAAGAAGGCTCATAGGGCTGCTCCCATCAACACCCGCGACTCCGCAGAATTTCGAGGGTTCAAGATGCTTCTGGCTAAATCAACCTCGCTTAAAAGCGTGTCAATAGGAGGTGGATCATCCGTCCACTCCACGATGGTGCAGGCTGGACGAATCCGGCCACAAACCATCCGGTAAAGATCCCACACCCTATCAGGGGCCTTTCGGCTGTGACTATCGATCATTGTCCCTTCGTGGTCGAAAATTCCACCTGCGATGTGAATGCTGGCCACGCCGTCCAGATCGATTTCATTTACCCACTCGAATGGATCAAATCCGAAGTTAAAGGCATTGGTGTGAACGTTGTGCAGATCGAGAAGCAGGTGACAGCCCGTTCGGCTCACGATCTGGTTGATGAACTCGGTCTCCGACAGCTCGGTGTCAGGAATAACGAAACGATTGGTAATATTTTCAATGAGAAAAGGGAGTTTGATCTGCGATTGAATCCGATCAATCTTTCGGCAGACGACATCGCAGGCCTCCTGGGTCCAAGGGAGTGGCGTCAGCTGGCAAATTTCAATGCTGCCCGCCTCAGTGAGACAGAGGTGGTCACTGATATTGATGGCATTTACCTGGTCGGCAACCCGAAGAATCTGATCAAGGTGTTTTTGCTTAAGTGGCTCATCGGTGCCCACCGACAGCTCCACCCCGTGAACCAATACGGGAACATTGGCGTCACGCAGTGCTTTTAAAAACGCTGGTTTTTTGTTTCTGAAAAAATTCTCCGGAATCAATTCGAAGCACGAAATATTGTCCAGGTTTTTTAAGGTATCCTCTTCAAGGGCTTCCGCCCACTCCACCCCAACGCCATAAAATGGGTGCTCTTTACGCTGTGTCATACCTTCATTTCCTCGCTCAAGGCTTTTCGCAAAGGGTAGGCCTCCTGGCTTCTATCGAAATAAATTCTCTCTAGAAAACCAAGAAGCCCTCCTCGAACTACTTCTGGTGACAGAAGTTGCGCCAACAGTTGCGCCAACAGTTTCTCCAACCGGGGCAATGTACGAGCTTGTCCTTTGGAGCCCCCTCTTTTTTCAACATGATCTCCTTAATCATAGATCACTTTCCTTTCTTGATGGTTATTGGAAATGGCCGGAGTCTTTCCGGGCGATCGAAAGATAAGTGTTTTACCCTCCCGATTGCTCGTTGATATTTCCGGCCGAGACAGCGAAGTCCCTCTTCGCTGAACTTGGTACTGCGTAAAATCGATGACTGCATCAAAGACCAGGCTTCTGGGCAAAAAGTGCGTCACCACCACAATTCCAGCTACTGCCCTCTGCGAGTCCAAAACGGAAACCACCCCCTCCATCGAAACAGTGTCCAGAGATGCAAAGGGCTCATCGAGCAGGAGAAAAGGCCGGCAGAGTAAAAGTGCACGGCAGAGAGCGATACGGTATCTTTCCCCTTCACTTAAATTGCGTCCGCGATCCAGAAGTGTGCTATCCAGCCCGCCTCTTCGCTGAGTAAAGGCACCCAGCCCAACAGGCGTTAGGAGATTCCAAAGTACGACATCGCTCTGGCGAGTCGGGTTACCCAGCGTCAGGTTTTCCCGAAGTGACCCTTCAAAAATGTAGGGGCGCTGTTCCACATAGGCACAAGCTCCTATAGGAAGTTGCGAAGTTCCCTCTTTACGCCAAAGTTCCACCCCGTCTTTGTCGATGAGAGCGGCCGTTCCGCTTAAAGGCGGCCTTAACCCAGCGAGAACTTCAAGAAATGTGGATTTCCCGATGCCAGATGGACCGATAACGGCAAGGCATTCGCCGCGCTTGATGGAAAGATCAATCGGTCCTGTAGTTGCCGTTGCATAACCCACGCTGATGCTAGTGAGGATAAACTGCTCTGCAGCTTCTGAGACAAGCGCTGAATCGACTCTCCCGGAATTCTGGAACAAAAAGGCCCCCAGGCGACCTGCCTCAATAAAAAACCGATTCCATTCATAGGCTGACGAGGCCAGGCGCTGAACGGCCGCATAAAAAAGCCCGATGAAAAATGGGTAGGTGAGGGCCTGTTGCAGAGTAATCTCACTTCGAGTGAGGGACCAGGCCGCAGCCGTCAAACAGAGGGTGACAAGAATCTGTCCGATGAATTCAGTCCCTCCGATAAGTGCCCCCAGATAGCGAACGACCCGCATGCTTTTTAGGGTGATTTCGGAAAGCCCATTTTGAAATCGCCTGAGCACGAACGGTTCCGCGCGCTGAGAGCGAATCGTTCGAATCCCTTCGAACGATTCGATGAGCATCTGGAAGATTCCAGCGTGAAGCCCTCTGAGCTCGGAAAGAATGGGAGAAAGGCGTATTTGAACCCAAAGATGGGTGGCTCCAATGAATAGCGCACTTACCAGTGGCAAGAAAGCGAGCCAACCACTTTCGATGAAAAAAAGAATACTGATGCCAATAATCAACACCACTTCGCGAATCTGTCCCGGAATCGAATCCGTCAAAAACATCTCTGCTCGGCTCAAATCCCCGGTAACTCGCGTGAGCCAATCCCCTCGCTGTGAGCCATCGATGTGGCTCAAGGGGGTGTCATGGAGACGACGCATGACCTTCTCGCGTAGACTAGCTTCCACCTGCAGGCGCAACCGTTCGTGAATGAGCGAGGTTAGAACCGATGAAATCAATAAAGATGCCGCCACGAGCAGTCCAAAGCCCAAAAATAGGGAAATAAAACTCTTTGCGGTAAGGGTGCTTAAGGTTTGGCTGGATTCGGTGAAATAACGAAAAAATTGCGCGGGTAGAAGCGTTGCTAGACCCAAGACAGCGGTAACAACGATAATGAGTAGATAACGCGATCCGATAGAGTGAATGGAATCTGAAAGTAGTCGCCGGGCGTAAGCGCGCTCATTCATAATTGTTGATTGTTGAAAGTCACCGTTGCTAGCCAATTCACCCATTTGCTGGCTTTGTATGCGAATTCTGTGCCGTGCGAAATTTGGCACACAGGCTGCTCAACAAGAGGAAATCCAGTATTGATGGTGTCCCTTTGGCTCTTTTAAGATCTAATGGTGCCATTTATCTCCCAGTTTTTCGGACAATGTCTCGCTTACCTCTGATCATCGAACACCGGTTGCTGGGGTGCCAAGTTAAGATGGAGTTAACGACTGTAACGCGGTGAATTATAGCCACTCCTTTTCTTTGTCCGCCGTTTCTTTGTTCGTATGTGCCTTTTCTTTGTCAATGTGTGATGGTGCTGTTTGAGAAATGATCAAACACCAAATTCCATCCCTATTTTTGGAACCTGGCTTCTCACTGGATCTCGCCTTTCCGTTTTCCGAAAACGTGCACCCTGATTTCGATTCAAAATGGGTTGAGCTGACCCATTGGATTCCAGAAATACAGGAGGCATGGGACACGAAAAAACAATGCTTAGAGACCACCGTAGATCTATTAGGTAAGGGCTTCGAGCGGCGGGAACTTTCGGCCGCACTCATTACCTGTCCTCTTCCCTCGATGAGTTATCCGTTAGTCATCAACGTTTCGGGGTTTTTGAAGTCATCAAAAAACCGTAAACCGGAGTTTTATTTCTTTAGCACGCTCTATCATGAGCTTTTGCACCGATACCTGAACGAACAGTTCTCGGGTGTGCTCAGCCAATCGCCATTGCTCAGAAAATATATCGATCAGCGTGAACTACGGGCGGTTATTTCGCATCTTCACCTTTTTGCCGTGCAAAAGGCGGTGTATTTGAAGCTCCAAATGGAAGGTGAACTTCGACAGATTATCCAATGGAACTCGGAATCGGACGACCCGGCATACACGCGTGCCTGGGATATTGTGAATCGCCTCGATGGCTTTGAAGCCTATTTGGCCGAGTTGACTTAAGGTGAATTAAAAATCGTCGGAATCGTCGGGCGGCTCGCCAGAGTCTTCACAGGTTGCCTTGGGATTAAGGCTCCTAATCCAGTCTTCGATGATCTGGATCTCCTTCTCCTCAATTTTTGCCATCGGTGGCGGGGGCATTTTTCCTTCTCTCAAGATCGAACTGAACAGACTTTGCTTGGGACACCCCGGTTTAATTAGCTGCCGGATATGACCCCCAGTGGGGTTTTGGCCATTGCCCTCAATGGTTTCGGAGAGCCTGGCTAGCGAGACATGGCGGTTTTTGGCGGTAGGCAACTCATGACAGCTGATACAGCGCACGTTAACGAAGTTCTGTTGAACACTATCGATAGTGGGTTTTAGTTCTGCGGCATCTTTGATCTCCAGCGCCCCCTCGCCCGGCTTTTTATCGCACGAGGCAAGGGTAAGCGCCAAGGTTATCAAAAGTACGACTGACCTCATATTATTGTGCATGGCACTCGAGACCCTCATCGTGCTTCTCGCATAGGTAAGAGAAGTCCATCGTCATTTCGTCATGCTTCACGTAGACCTTCACCTTGACCTGCTCATCGGATTTCCACGCCTTGTAACCGTAAATATGCGGTGCGTGTTCAGGTTTCGTTTTGGACAGATCTTCAATGGCCAGCTTGGTTACGGTGAGCATTTCGTCGAGACTCAATGCATTCGCGTTTGTACCAAAGGCCAGCGCAATCATCGACAACCCCAGTATCAGACTATTTGTTTTCACTGTTTGACTCCTTTTGTTTGTTACAAAGTTACGGCCGGTTGCGGATCGGATCCGGATCCGGTTCACCACCACCATTGCCACCGCCATTGCCGCCACCGCCATTGCCGCCGCCTAAACCTGTGCCCGCCACACTTCGCAGCAAACTGCCAACGCGACGGTATTGCTGGTAGATGTAGGGGTAGTCATAGCCGGTGTCGTACAGGTATCTATCCACTTGATAGAAGCTCTGCTGAATCGACCGAAGTGGGCCGTAGCAAGTACCAGGTACCAGATCGTGGTCATCGGCAGGATTGCCTCCCGTGCACTGGTAAAACCGCGAGACGTCATAGGCGAGTCGCGATACTACCTGCTTCACCCGGTAACTCAGGTACGAGTATTGAACGGCGTTATCGAGCTGATGCGCCTGATCATGCAACGCCCGGATCGATCCGAGCGGTGCGTTATGGTCAGCGCGGGCCGTGACGCTTTGAAATCCAAGCGCCAACAGCATTAGTGTCATAGTAGCTTTCATGTTTTTTCTCCTGTTTGGTTAACTGTTAAACAACTTCACTCTTCTCCGACTTGCATACGTCGTGCCAAATTGTAGGACGTCGAAACAAGGCGATACCAAGCGTGACTCATCGCAACAAATTATAGATGTCGGATCCGTACAGGGGTAAAAACGGGCGTAAAAAAACGCTGAGAAGATTTCCTCTGTCCGCCTTCACGCCTGAATCATAGCGTTTTAAAATACCCAGCCCCCCACTTAGATAAATCTAGCCGATAGAAACTTTCTGTCACATTAAGACGAAGTTAAGAGCCCTCTTCAATTTTTTAACAATAGCTGGTGTCACAGTGGCCACACACTCCCGCCTGGGTACCTAACGTCACCACCTGACGTTGTAACGTTTGAGCTGTCACCGAATCGGCTGTCATCGAATCGCGTGAGCCGCCTGGCGGAAGAGATGCGCTAGTACTCGGGGTTTTCGCACGCGTTTTTCGCAGGCTATTCCGTTCGTAACGCCTCGATCACCTGCAATCGCTGCGCTTTTAGAGCCGGAAAGATTCCGCTAGCAATCCCCACTGCGAAGATAGAGACGAGAGAAAGTAGAAGTGCTGTTGGCTCAAGGATCCATTCGAAGCTCATCTTTGAGACAAAACGGGACGTCAGGTATATTGTCGCTTCGTAGGCGATAAATCCAACACCGATACCGATCACACCCGCAATGAGAGACAGACTCGTGGCCTCCAGGAGGAATTGAACCCGCACACTGCGATCCGTTGCTCCTAACGCTTTGCGTAATCCAATCTCCTTTACCCTTTCCGACAGCGACACCAGCATCATGTTCATAATACCGATACCGCCCACCGATAATGTCACGAGTGCGATTCCTGTGAGCAGGATCGAAAAAATGCTGAGAAACTTCCTCATCTGCGCCAAAAGGATTGAGTCGGAATCAACGTTAAATCGACCGGAACGCCCGTACTTTTGCTCGAAATAGTTCTTGATCCCCGCACCCGTGCGCTCGATATCCTCGCCAGGCTTGATTTGCGCCACAAAATTGTGGATACTCCCGCTCCAACTATCATTAACGGCTCTAAAGTAGGTAAACGGGATCAGTATATTGAGGTTTGGTTTGCGCCATTCTTTGTTTGATTCCAACGGCTTTAATACACCAATGACTTGGCAGGGATACGCCCGCCCCCCCTGGTTCGTGATAAAGATGATTTTTCCAATAGGGGGAACCCGTCGAAAAAGCCGCTCCGCCACCTCAGATCCGATCAGGCACACCGCACTTTGATCCTCAACATGGTAAGGTGTAAAACCACGACCCAACGCGATCTCTCGATTCATGATGGCAGGATAGGCCGACGCGACCCCCGTCACCACAAGCTCGTCAGAAAGAGACTCGCCGCCAAAATTGGCGGTACCCCCCCAGGCATCCAGTATGGGAGACATTATGCCAATGGCCGGAAAAATTCGCCTCAGAGGCGGCACATCTTTTTCCCAGTTAAAGGATTCAAACAGTACCTCCACCTTTTCAGTTGCTTGGCGCCACCAGTTTTCGTGCCCGCGGATCATCACCGTGTTGGCGCCCATATCCCGATAGCCTTCCAGTATCTTTTTTTTTGCAAATTGGCCGAAGGTCACCATGGCAAAGACCGAGGCAATCCCTACGATGACTCCAATCATAGTCAAAGCGGCTCTGCGTTTACTCCTTCGCAAGTTCTCTAGTGCCAAGGGCAGAACTCTGGTTGCTAATTTCCAGTTACTCATCGATGAAATACCGGACCGCACGCCAGACTCCACGGCCGAAGCTCCCTCGCCCTCGGATGAAGGGTGGTTCTGTGAAGTGGTCACAAGCCGCCCATCTTCCAAACGATAAACATGTTTACAAAGGCGCGCGACGTCATCGTCGTGGGTAATGATCAGAATGGTTTTGCCCTCGCGATTGAGTTCAGTCAGAAGCTCCAGTATTGAGAGGGCATTTTGGCTATCCAGATTTCCAGTGGGCTCATCCGCTAGTATCAGGTCAGGATCGCCCATGAGGGCGCGAGCGATCGCCACCCGTTGTTGCTCGCCACCTGAAAGTTCACAGGGGATACTCTCCAACTTGTGACCCAGTCCCACACGCCCTGCCAATTGAATGGCTTTTTCCCTGTTTTCTAGTTTCAAAAGGCTAAGCTCTCTCGAGTAAAAAGTTCCCAGCAGAATATTGTCAAGGACACTAGCCCGTGGCAGAAGATGGAATTGTTGGAAAACAAATCCTATTTTTCGACCACGTAAATAGGCCCTCTCATCATTCGAAAGCGCGGTAATTTCCAGCCCGTCAAAAAAGATTTGCCCCTTGTCAGGATTGAGTAGACATCCGATCATGTAAAATAGCGTCGACTTTCCCGAACCCGATCGCCCTTGAATGGCGATGAATTCCCCTCTATTCACAGTGAGGGAAATAGTATCGATCACTTTTCTATCGGTGCCCCCCTGTCCATAGGAAAACGAAAGATTATTGATTGAAAGCAGCACTAACTCTCCTGCTTCGAAGACTGGAAATCGACCATGCGCACCTTATCGTTTTCCTTGAGCCCCTTTAATATTTCGAAACTGTCCTGATTCTTGAGGCCGACCTCAATCTTTTTTTTATCACCGTTTTCTAATGTCACGCTGTACTCGTCGCCCTGTTTTTCCACGAACTCGTGGGGTAACACTAAGGTCTGATTTCTTTTGTCGATGACAATATCAACAATGGCCGACATACCGGGGCGGATATCGGCATTCTTATCCCCAATCTCAATTCTCACCTCGAAGCCGACTCGATCGCCGGGCCTCGTCCATCCGCCCTTTTGTTCCTTAGCAGCCAACGAGATTTCACGAACTATTCCGTGGTACGGCCGGGTAAGGACGGCATTGGCCTTTATAATGGCCTCCTGTCCCTTTTTGACCTTGGTGATCTCACTTTCAGCCACTTCACAGTAGACGAATAACCTCTCTAGATCATCGATTCTTAAGATAGCGTTTTCGTCCTTAGCAGCCTCCACGACGTACTCTCCTTCGGCCTTTAAAACCTGCACTACCGTTCCTGCAAAGGGCGCTCGCAGGGGATAAATCTCTTCCCGGGCACCGCGGAGCGATTGGGCCAGGCTGACAACCGGATCGCCTTTTTTTACGGAATCGCCAATTTTCACGAAAATTCTTTTAATGTAGGAATTATAAGGAGGGGTCACAACGGTCCGCCGATTAGGTACAACGTTTCCCGCCACCGTCACCTGTTGAAGAAGGTCCGAGCGCGCCACTAAACCCACTCGGGTCGGCAATGCGGCCACGAAATCTGCAGCCAAAAGAATGCTAATGAGTAATCGTTTCATAGAGCCTTCCCGAGTAATACTCGTATTTAGCCAAAATGGCTGCGAGATCATAGTGAGCGTTGTAAAAGCGAACCTGGGCATCAATGTGATCGTTCAGACTGGTAATCAAATCGAGATAAGACACCTTGCCCTCGCTGTATTCTCTTCGAATAAATTGGTAGCTTTCTTCCTCGGCTGACACCAGCTCACGAGCCACCTTGTAGTTGGCGATCAATCGGTTGATTTCCACCATCATCGAGTGAATCTTGGCGGTGACCTCCAAGGTGGCTTTGCGCAGTCCAGTTTCTGCGATTTTTACCTTCGTTTCGGCAATTTCCGCGTCTCGACGCCGGCTTCCCCAGTCCCAAAGATTATAGTTTAAGGTCAAAAGCACGTTCCAACCATATTGCGCGTTATCACCCCAGCGGCCTGTTGGGCCTAGATAACCTGAGGTCTGATAATTCAACCCAGCCGAGAGCGCAATCTCCGGCCAGGTTTTTCGCTGTACCAGGTCTCTTTCGAAAGGGTTTTGAGAAAACTCCAGCTTCGCAATTCGGTATTCGT
>CAZRVZ010000021.1:0-4197 GCA_964603655.1 uncultured Pseudobdellovibrionaceae bacterium
CATACGGGACATTGAGAAAGAAGCCCGAGTCATCGTTGGAATTGCGGTACGCTTGTTAGGCGACGACAGTATATCTGTTCCAGATCTAAAGACTATCATGAATAGGCTTAACGGTGCCTTAGAGACGATCCCTGAGACAAAGCACGACTTAAAGAATACAAAAACCAAATTTTTAAATCTGAAATTTCGCGATAGAATAGCCCATGCACTAAAGGCTTTTCAGCCTGACCTTCCCGACGTTAAAACACTCGAGCGTAAAGGAAGATTACTTCTATTTGGTAAAGAGGCTGGTATGGGATGGGGCCGGACTCGTTTTGAGCTCTACCAGTACGGGGGACAATTTTTCGGTGTAATAACCACAGGAAAGGACTCCGCCAAAGATATAAAACCGGAACATTCGGTGGTGCTAGATCGAATTCAATTTTTTGGGTTTCACAATGATAAGGAAAGTGATCGATTATCCAGTGGCTTTCAGATGCAAAGCAGTAGAAATACGGGCTCCTTTGCGTTGGTGTATAATTTACAGTTACAGTTGCATGCGGCAACGGCGACAATAGACAATACCCGGCCAGATTCCACTGGTTTTAGCGGAATTGTTTCCACGTTTTTCGCTCCGTTTATCAGGCATCATAATTTCGGCTATGGAAGAGAACGCATAGATGAGGAAGCACAAGGTGGGACAAGCAGCGCATCTGTGAACGAAATAAAATACTGGGGGTATGTGGCCAAAAGGGTTTTAAAAAAAGAAAAGAGACGAAGGTATACAGAACTGGATGAAACGCCAGTTACAGTAACGTTTCCTTTTCAACCTTCATTTGATCGTGATGTTTTAGAGAAATACCTTAAGGCTCTTCGCGGGAAAATGATTGATGGAGAATAGGCAGCAACGGTGGAGATTGCGCATGCCCTGGGTGGGGCTCCCAAATGTTCGAGTCTACGTGTTATTGGAGCACTTTATCTTATAATTTCGTAGATTTGTAATTTACTTTGATTTTGGTGCATCCGAGGAGTGAATTTGTCGGCTACCAAAAGTATTTTCTCATTTTCCGAAACTAATCCCTGTGTGCCAACGTGACATGATTTCTCCATCCCGCCCAGCAGTTTAATTAGTTTTTGTCGGGAAATGAAAATGTAGCCCGAAGGGCTTTCCTTAATTTCTTCCCGACAGAAACGTGTCCTGAGCGAAGCGAAGGATCTCGTCGCCGGCCGGGCCCCGGGGGACTCTATTTACGGATCTCGCCGGACCTTAGCCGGACCCGCGTTGAGGCGGAAGACGTCCGCATCGGGATGATATACATCGTAGCGTTTCTGAACGCCCAAAAAAAACCGGACCAGCCACGGCTTAGGCGGTTTATCAAAATTGAACAGCCAACCCGGCAAGGTGAGAACGATCGTGTCCTCAGTGAGCAAATTCCAATAGGCGCAAGACTTTCGTCATCCGAATTAGGCTGGGACGGCGATCCGTTCGAAATGTATGTCTCGCGAATCGAAGGCAACAAGATCAATTTCAAAAAATCGGGGCCAGCTCGAAAGTGACCCTTGCGCCCGCCGGGTGTCTACTGCGTGGTCGATCCCACGAATTCCAGGGTTAGCGAGTAGTCTGGTCCATCTGTCTGAATATTCAAAGAGGTTTCGATTTGGGATTGTAGGAAAGACTTCTCGCCGCCTAAAACTTGGTCACGGCGCAAGTTTATGAATTGTCGCCCCAATCGATGACTCGTGCGTAAAGGTCCCCGTATTCCGCAAGTCGTCGGGGTCGTGGCATCGTTGGAACGAATTGTGCACTTACAGGGTCACAATAGGAAAAGTACAAGGAGATTTCCATGAAGAAAATACTGCTGTTTGCAGCCCTGGTTCCATTAATGCTTTCTGCCGAGTTGAAAAGGCCCAAAGCGGCCAAAGGTCAGGATGCCCACGGCGGCGTGCGCGCGGCGCAGAATGCCGAAAAACCGGCCGCAGGCAAAGTCGTCGGTGACGGAGTCGAAGAGGAGCGAATCCCAATCGCAGACGAAATTCGAAATCTATTCATCCAAAACAAAATCGTTGCTCGTTGCGAATTCTTAGTTGAGAAGGGAAATGTTCCCCTTGATCTCATGGTGGTGGGAAGTCCCACACCGGAACAGGCACTTATTAAAGGGTGCGATCTGTGCCGTGAGGGTGAGACTTGCCGAGTCGTGAGCTGTTACTCACTTATTGGGGAAAAAAGAGTCGAGTTGAATGTGCCAGCTGCGGCCATTCCGATAGCGTGTCGAGATACTAAGGGCGAGGCGCGTTTTCGACTCGAGTTACTCCTGAAACTGGCCGCGGCAAAAAAGCCGGACGCGGTTAAACAATTTCAGGCAGAGCACAAAGCCCAGCTGGGTACGGAGCGTGACAATGCGGCCGATAGAGCGACGCTTAAAAAGGTTGAAGAGGCGGTGGCGCGGATTGAACAGCTCAGAACCGAGCAATTTAAGGAGGAGCAGGTTTCGCGAAAGCGGGCGGTGGAACAGGCCGAGGTAAATCAATTTAATGCGAGACTCAATGCCCAGTATGAGGCCGAATCCCGGGAATGGGATGCCTTTGTCGCGGCATTTAAAGCCAAGATAGATAGGGAGGAGGACGAGAATCGTCCCGGAATCGGAGCCGTGGGCGCCAAGAACGCCGATTTTGGGGAATATGTGAGGCCAGGCCTCGGCGGGGGTCTCGGAGTTGTGCTTTCCAGTTTTCGAGGGGGGGCAGCCGCTATCTTAAAATATAAGCATGGCTCGATAAACATTCCGCTCCATCTCAGGGCCTTTGCGAATGATTTAGGGCGCTAAACAAAGGGTTAGGCGCACCGTTTCCCATGCCTGAACGCAGCAGTGCCACCACGCCAAACCAGCTTTCCATGACGAACGCCATGATTTCTTAGGAAATTATTGCTGCCGTAAACTCACGTTTGATCAAGATTCCGAATCCAACTTCAACTTGGCATACTGACCAGGTTCTGGGTGCGGCTCGAGCGCCAAGATCGTAATTTCACCCCTTCGTGGGCCATAGACCCAAAACATTCTGGATGCGCCGGGTGTTTTGTTTTCCAGATAGGACTCAAAGACTTTTTTGCCGTACTTCTTTGTCAGGCTATCTATCTCGTGGCTGTGCAACCCAGGATAAAACGGATTGGTGGAAAGGAGCTGGAGAGCCTTACCCCATTTCTTATAGAGTTTTTGTTCGAGCGGTGTACATTTGTTTGTCTTTGATTTGGCTGTCAAATCCTTCCATGATGCGTCCATCTGGGGAAGGCCCATTCGGATGGTGAAGGGAGGACCCGGTGTTTTTTCCTTGTCAGCGACGTCTGGCCCTCTTTCGTTTTGCCTCGGATTCTTGCCCATTGGTAGTGTCATCCTCGCCGCTAAAGCCTCCTAAATCAATCGGTGGTCCAGCCTTACCCTTGGTCAGGTTTTCCATGGACTCGTCCAAGATGGCCAATGTCTTCTTGCTAATCACCGACCTGGGATCCACGGCGACACGGGGACGGAGGATGATGTCGTCATTGTCCATTACTTCCACGGCGTACAGTTCGGCTCGGCGGACTGCCCTAGGAAGAACAACCCGTCCTTTGTCGTCAACGTGCACTAAGTTTTCCCGAGAGAGCTTATCAGTCGCCATACGAATACCTCACCCATATTGTAGCTATTTTCCTACTTTCCCACAATGGGAATTTAGGATTGTGGGACTATGCCGAAACACGTATATAAATCAATCACTTGCAATTGCACCTTGGCCGATACTTGATCAGGAATGCAGCCAATTCATCGTTCAAGCCACTGTCGTTGACGGTCCATAACGGGCGTTTTCTGGATGTGATACCCCACGAAATCGGTTCGCATCTGCAAATTGCAATGCTATTAAATAGCCATGCAGGATTGGCTCTTAGACGACATGGTAAGGCTTCTGGTTGAGGCATGCCGCCCCGCCAAAATAATTCTGTTTGGCTCCAATGCCACTGGAACTGATGATGCAGGAAGCGACCTTGATATTCTCGTTGTGAAAGATGAAGTGGAGAATCGAGCCAAAGAAGTTGTTCGTCTAAATCAAGTCTTGAGTCCCCTACGACTGCCCATTGATTTATTGGTCGTTGATTCCACTACGTTCATTGAATGATCGGATACTCCTGGAAACGTCTATTATGAAGCACGTTCAACTGGAAAGACGCTCTATGAAAAAAGATGAGCA
>CAZRVZ010000022.1:0-19483 GCA_964603655.1 uncultured Pseudobdellovibrionaceae bacterium
CACTTTACAGCCGATGAGGCCTTTTCAAAAAAGCTGGAGCATTTGAAATCTCTTTTGTCCCATAAGTACCCCCAGGGGAGGCTGGCCGATATTTTAGGCGATGCGATGGATGCATTGGAGAAAAGTCTTGAGCCCAAGAGACGGTCTGTGGGTGAGGCCCCCCTCTGGCCAGGTGCCCAAAAATCCCCGGGCGGTGGTAACAGTATTGGCGGCAGTAGTATCGATGACTCGAAAACGAATCAGCGGATAATCGACACACGCTATATTCCCGTTCGGGTCAAAGACACGGTGAGAAAAAGGGATGGTTACCGGTGTACCTACGAGAGTGCGATGGGTAGGCGTTGCGAGGCCACGCGGTTTCTGCATTTTGATCATGTGATGCCCTGGGCACTGGGAGGGAGTTCACATTCGCCGGCGAATGTTCGCCTGCTTTGCGCAGCCCACAATCGACTGCGCGCCAGTGAAACGTTTCGCTGGTCCGGACCCATGGAATTGGGCCAAGTGAGGGAGTCCTTGAAGCCGGGTCGAGCACGTGGTCGGCCGTAACGGGATCTGAGCTGACCGAGCGGTGAGGCAGTCGAGCAAGCGGTCAGGCGAATCGAAATAGGCCTATCCGTTCCCAGGTGTAGCCCGAAGAATTTTCCAAGAAGGCCGCATCCAGGGTTTGTATCGGCTGTCGCCGTCGAATTTATGGCAAGTGCTAAAATGACGCCAAAAACCAGAGCCTTTGTCACTCCCGCTCCAAACCCGTCAGTTCGCTCCAAACGGTATCGTAGTCCTTTTCCGTCACTTCCGTCAGGAACACGGGCTTGGGTTGCCCTCTTTTATAGATAGCGACGACACAGCCGGTGTCGTTACAAAAACCAAGGCAGCCGGTGCGTGTTATCCAGCGCTCCGAGCGCAGGCCTTTTTGGATCAGTTCATCTTTGAGTCGGGTGAAAAAGGCGTGGCCACCGACCTTTTTGCAGCTGGACTTATCGTCCGAGCGCTCGTTGGTGCAGACGTAGATATGGGCCTCGGGGTTGTACGGGATCGATTTCATCAAACCCTTTCGATATTACCTTTTTCAAAAAGATAGTTCAGGTACTGGTCCGTAATTTTTTCCTGGACCGAGTTCTGTTTGAGGCGGTCGTTTAGGTTTTTAAAATCGACGCAATCGAGATCCTGATCTTGGTTGAAACAGGAGAACACGAACCTCTCCTTCCCGGTTTTCGGATCGACCTGTCGCTGGAGGCACTGGGCACACACCTCTTTCATCATGCATTGCATGGGAGAGTTGATCGAGCCAATAGCCTTGTGATTAGGGTTTAGATGTTTCTTAAGCACTTCGTGGCGGGCCTTCTGTACAGCCGCCATCATTCTATCCGAGCCGATGACCAACAGGTGAGTAACGGTATTTAACTGAAACATCGGACTTTTCTGGAGCAGGCCCGAGCCGTATTGATCCATCGCTTCGACAATATTGCCGACGAAAGAGATATCGCCGGGTCGCCTGGCGGTTATCGGAGTGCTGCCCTTATCCACGCTCCAGACGACTTGATCGGTGCTGGACTCTATCTCCGATTGCTTGAAAATATCGGCGCTCTTTTTGTACCCGGCGAAATAGAGAACGCGGTTTCCCTTTTCTTTGAGGGCCTTCGCAATGGAAAGGAGGACGGCATTTCCCAGGCCACCTCCGGCCAGAAGCACCATTTCGTTTTGGGGAATCTCGCTCGGCGTGCCGGTGGGCCCCATGACGACGACGGGATCGCCGGGAGAGAGCGTTGCGCACAGTCTGGAACTCGCGCCCATCTCCAGGACGATGAGGCTGAGTAGATCGTGCTCCTTGTCGACCCAGGCGCCGGTGAGGGCCATGCCCTCGGTCACGAGCTTGGAATTGTCGATGGTATGCGAATTCGCTTCGTAAGTCTGAAATCGAAAAAACTGTCCGGGCTCGAATTTTCGAGCCGCGTACTTCGCGCGGACGATCACCTCGACAATTGTCGGTGTCAGACGCACCACCTTCTCCACGCGGGGGATGAGACTTTGATCCAGGTAGTTGAAAAGAGTCTCCAATCGGTCCATCGGACTGGGATCCTTCTCGCACAATGAAATCTCATTTTGAAAAAGCGCCGCGACGTGTTTGGAACCATGTTTGGCCGAGGCCATGGCCTTAACGACATTGCCAGCGTAATCGGGATGATTGTCACCGTAAAAAGTCACGAATTTTCCTTCGTGGGAATGGGACAGGAAAAACGCCTGGCGATCGTCCTTGGCGGCGGGTACCAGATTTCGGGGGCCGCCCGGTGGGCCATCGAGGCGAAATTTCTTAAAAAATGTTTTCGTGTCATCCAGCTCGAAAGAGCCGGGTTTTTCCCGTTCGTAGATGGTGTTGGGACTCGTGCCGGCCGCCACGCAGAGTGTTTTCGCGGGTAAGCGCACCAGCTCCCCGTTTTCCCGTTTGAAGGTAATTCCATCGAGTGCGCCCGCTTTGTCGGCGTGTGCTTCGAGAGGGGCGAGGTTCTCAATGAAAAAGATTCCCTCTTCCAGAGCTTTGATAACCTCTTCATGGTTCAAACGATACGCGGGGGAGTCTGACATCTTTTTGCGGTATACGAGTGAAACGCCCCCCCACTCTCGGCACAGGCTGATGAAATTCGGCGGCCGGTGATCCCTTTCGGCCAGGCGCCGTTCTTCCCTAATGAGCCTGCCGTGTTCGAGGAAGGTTTTCAAAAGCGCCTTGTCCTCGTCATCGCAGAGACGAGTCGCCACGTCGGCTCCGAACTGTTTTTCAAGGCTCTCAAAACGGTCCAGAATCTTCTCCACCTGAACGGGGTAATAGGCCAAAATCTCGGTCGCCGTGTCGATGGCGGTCAGTCCGCCGCCGATGACGACAGCGGGCAATTGCGCCTGCAGGTTGGTCAGTGAGTCCTTTTTGAAAGCGCCCGTCAGTTGGAGTCCCATCAGAAAGTCGCTCGCCTTTCGGATTCCCCGGATCAGGTTGTTTTTGATGTTGATGATATTGGGGCGTCCGGCCCCGGTGGCGATGGCGACGTGATCGAAGCCGAGATCCCAGGCGTCTTGAAGGTCCAGCGTGCCGCCAAAGCGCACACCCCCGAAAAAACGAACATTTTTGCGTCTAAGAAGCGAGAGGTAGATGACGTTGAGAAAGTTTTTGTCCCAACGGACCGTGATGCCGTACTCCGATACGCCGCCGAATCCCGTGAGGACGCGCTCATCGAGCTCGCGCTTCATTTCGGAAAAACTGACGATGGGTTTAAAGACTGCGCGCCCAATGCCGGTAAGCGAGGAATCGAGCGGTTCCAGTTTCAGTCCGTCGATTCCCACGACGCCAAACCCCTGATTCGCGAGAAAATGGGCGACCGTGTAGCCGGCGGGGCCAAGGCCCACAACCAGGACGTTTTTGCCGTTGTAAGGAAGCGCATAGGGCCGCTGGTGATCGAGAGGGTTAAAACGGGTTAAAAGAGAATAGATCTCAAAACCGTAGGGAAGTGAAAGCACATCGGTAAGAATTGCCGTTTCGTTCTGCGGGATATCGACCGGGTCTTGCTTCTGAAAAATACAGCCCTTCATGCAGTCGTTGCAAATCCGGTGTCCAGTGCCGGGACACATCGGGTTGTCGAGCATAATCATCGCCAGGGCGGCGATGACATCTCCGGATTTACGAAGCTGGTGCATTTCAGAAATGCGCTCGTCCAGTGGACAGCCCTCCAGCGGAATGCCGAGAGGGTTCTTTTTGAAACCACCGGTCTTTTCAGCAAAGCCTGTGGAGCAGGAGTCCTTCCCCCGGGGGTGGCAGAGGATACAGTAATCTATCTCTCGCATGACCTGCTTCGCGTTCATCCGGGGATCGGTCAGTTTGAATCCATCGCGGAGACGAAGCTGGCCATCGGGCGCTTTCATCTTTTCAGGTATCGCGGAGTCGGGCCTTTCGGTCTCCACGAGATGGTCGAAGTCCAGTTTTTCGGCCCTGACAAACGAAGCCCAATGTTCGATTTTATGACGGCGCTTGGGGTCCACCCACATTTGAACGCACCAATCCTCGAATAGCTTTAGTGAGGCGGCGGCCTTTTCAGCGGCATTGGCCCCTGAAATGTGAAGGCAGAGGCTTTGTAATCTCTGGTTTTCGAGGGTTTCGAGCGGTTTTTGGGATTTCAGTCGGTTTTCACAATCCAGAACAAAAAGAACTCGCTGGGCGACCGCTAGCTCGTCGTCTTTCGGCCGCGGACTTGAATCGCTGGTGAGGATGGTACGAACGGTCTTATCGAGTTCATTGAAAACTTTTGCCGAAAGCGGGCTCTCTGCCAGGCGCTTAAACACGCGGATATTGAGGAAGTCCTTCTTAAACCTGAAAATGGGAGCCGTTTCGAGCGTGGTGTTTTTGAGCTTGGCCTCGTGATTGGAAACGTTGAAAAGCCGGCCGATAAAGTCGCCGAGCACCTGTGCCGTTTCGATCAGGACTTCGGACTCTGAGGCCTTGGGGGCCTTTCCCACCCTATCGGAAAAGCGAGTATTCAGGCCGGGCGAGCTCTCCTCCGCAAACTCCCAAAATCGTTGGTGGAGATCTTTTAGTTTTTCCGGCGCGTAGAGATCTGCGAGATGAAAAGGCCCAAAGCCCAGTGGAAGGTCTTTGCTGTCAATCATAGCTTAGACAGATATTGATACCGGCAACCGAGAAAGACTTCAACCCAGTGTCCTGCGCCGCCGTCACATCACATTCGGGCGACATTCATTTTTTGGAATTCAATTTTGAGCTCATTTTTTTAAGTCGAGCGGAAGCCTTTTCCAAAGAGACGGCCAACTGGCCGACGCGCTTGGAGGCAACCTTTCGGGACTGAAACAAGACCTCTTTGGAAACCGTGAGACTCTTATCCACGGCCGATCGGACATCCGCAATAGCGGATTTAAGTTTGTTTAGGTTGTTGTTTTGCATAAGTCACCCCAGTGGCATCTGGACCCCGGCGGGTCGGATGATATTGAGTAGCTCCTTAAACTCACGGGTCACGGCCCTGATAATCTCCTGTGGGCGCCGCGTGGTCGGCACTCGTCCCCGCAATTTCGGCGACACCGTTTCGGTTCGGGTGATCTTTCCCGCGGGGTCGTAACTGAGGCGAATGGTCCCTAAGGCCTTATCGGAAATCACCACGGGTTTGCCCAGGTTTCCGTAACTGAAAGTGATTTTGGAGCCTTTGGGTGATTGCAGGATCGTGATGCGTCCGTAGCCATCGTAGGATAAGTTCACGACTTCGTTTCGGCTGTTCGAAGCGCTCGTCAAATTCCCCTTGGAGTCATAGCGGAAATTGGACGTGAGCCCGTTTTGGATGATCTGGGAAATTTTTTTAAATCGGGGGTCGTACTCGATGCGCATCGATTCGGTAGGGCTCGCTCTTTCCTTTAGCAGGCCGTTAGCATAATACGTGAAGTCGGTTTCGACGCCGCTTTCGATTGTCTTCGAGGGCTTGCCGCAGCAGGGTGTAAACAGCGTAATTTTAGTTTTGCCGTTGAGGCGAGTCTCCTGCCGGTAGAGATAACGCACGCCGTCCGGTTGGGTTTTAATCGTATAATCGTCGAACTGCTCCTCGCGCTGGCCATTTGGAGAAACCTTCACGTACTTGGTCCAGAAGTGATCCTGAGGGTCGCTGGCACTCTTTCCATAAGTATATTGAATTTCGGTGCCGTCCTTTTCGCGATTAAAGGCGATAAGGCCGTTGTCATCGTATTTGATTTCCCGATACACCCGTTTGACGCGGCTTTCGGAAACATAATCGATAGCGGTGATGAGGTGTGGCAGGCGTTTGTTTTCGTAACGATAGGCGAATACCTGGTTGGAGGAGTCGGTGACCTGAATCAAATTGCCGTTGGAATCGTAAGTGTAGGTGGCCTTCAAATTCCGGTTGTCGATGACTTCGCTCACCCGATCCTGCTTCATCGAAAAACGAAGGAAAACGCTTTTGTCTTCGCTTTCCATGCGGATTAGACGGCCCCCATCCTGAGTGTTGGTCTGCCCGCCAGCTTGGCCGCCGATGTCAGTGGCATACTTGAATAGCAAAGTGAACCCATTCTTATCAGTTTGGCGAACGATGCGGCCATTCTTGTCGTACGCCTGAGTAATACCGTCATACTCACGGATCCATTGTCCATTGCGAAACGAGATTGTCTGATAGCCGTATTCGGTCGAGGTAAGGACCTCACCGCGGGGAATTTCGCTTTTGATCTTGTACTTGACTGCGATCTCCGCGCGAAATGCGGGATCGGTTTGCAACTGAGACTGCATGCGCGGGGGTAGCGTCTTGGTGGAAAGCTCGGCAGCCGATTGCGCTTGTCCCATTTTTTGTTCGAAGAAGGCCCGTTTCACTTCCTGCAAAAAACGCTCCTGTATCGTCGGATCCTCCTTTTCCTTCGCAAAGGTAAGGGTGTTCCCGGATTGCCCATCCCGCAAAAGGACTCGTCTGTCACCGGTAACGGTGAGAAGGCTTTCGGACAGTGTCGTCCAACCCCACCCGAAGAGCCCATTCCAGCCTGTGTTTTCGTTCAGGGCCGTGATGGAATTGTAGGCGCGCGTGAGTTCGACCGGAAGCACAGGCCCGGGAATGCTGAAATCAACGTAGAGCAGATTGACACTGCCGTTGAGTCGATTGACGTTGAGCGCCAAAGCCGCAGTCGATGCGATGCAGCAGAGGGCGAGTAACAAGTTTTTCATGAGTCCATATTATAAATCGCTTGGGCGGCGGTGTCTCTTTTAATACCTAATCATTACCTAGCCCCTTTCGGCGGCCCGAATCGAATCGATTCGAGTCGAGTCCAGATCCGGTAACTGTCTCGTGAAAGGGTCAATGCGTAGTTTCGAGGAAAATCTAATCGCTTCAGCAAAGGACTGGTCTCATTGTACGGAATGGACGCAAAGTGCCCGTTCTGGCTGGGTACCTTCAGCATCTGAACAATCACTGTGGGAAGCGACGCATCGTGGCGGTAGTAGAGGGCACCGTAGCGTTGGTAGGCGGCGGGGTTGCCCAAGAACATAGGGCTCAAGAGGCACGTACTGGGGGTGTTTGGCTTGAGTGTCGTTAGCAGATAGCCGGCGGGAAAATCGTAAAAAAAGAGAATGGACCCGGTTTTGGTATCGGTTTTGGAATCTGTTTTGGAAACAGCATCGAGATCCGAGGTAAGCTCAGTCAGTAGGTGGAATATTCCAGGGGATGTATAGATTCCGGCGAAAGTTCCAGAGGAGAATTTGTGGGTCAAGTGCTTGCTGGGTTTATCTAATGGAAAAAATTGAACGTGACAGTAGGTACTTATCCCCAATGCGATGAGGCTCAATGCGGTTGCAAAAATTTTTAACGAAGGCCATTGCCTGGGTGCCAGCAAAATCCACGAAAGAGCGGCAGGCGCGAGGCCGTAAGCGATAGGGGTAAAGGCCGCCGAACTCACCCAGCCAAAGAGGATACCCGCGATCACCGAAGGAATGCACAGCAGTCGAATCAGCGGCAATTGGGGCGATTGGCGATCGAAAAGAAGCGGCAATGACAGGCTCGCCAGTAACATGCCCCAGAGGCAGGGGATGATCGCCAAATGAATGTTCCAACCCAGATTAAACGGAATGAGAAAGAGCACCATTGAGAAGGCTGATAAAAACCAACGGCCGTTTCTCAGTGAGCCGTTTTTAAGCGAGCCGTTTCTCAGTAAAAGGTAAAGCCATAACGTTCCCACACCTGCAGTCGCGAAAAATCGAGCAAAAAACCGAAAGCCACTCAGGATTTGCAGAAGCTTATCCATGGCTCCGCCGTGGCCGATGGAATGGTGGTATGAAAGAATTTCCCGAATCGAGTCCCAGCCACCGTGTCGCATAACCCATTGGATCGCAAGAATTGTAAACATAGCCCAAGCCGCGATTAGCAACCGGATGAAGTTTTTTCGGGTACTCGATGGAAAATGGGGGCCGTAACACCTTAGGAACGTGAGGTTCAAAGCGGCGATGGGAATGATCAGGGGTGGATAAAGTACAACGACCATCATCGAAGTGAGCTGCGCGCCGATGAATCCCAGGACCGGGCGTTTTTGAAGGGGGGTTTTATGGAGAAGCAGGCTGGAAACAATCAATCCTAAAAAGGTGTGGCGCTGATAGTTGAAGCTCATCATGGAAGCGGGCACAAACGCCATGAGCCATGCAGCCCCGATATAAACTCGGTTTCCGAGTTGCCGGCGCAGACCTACTACCATTAGAGCCGTCGCTAGGGCGATCCCGAAGGCGACGTGCCTCAGGAAAAGCGCTAGATAATGAAAGCCAAAAAGAGTGGTGTATATTTTGACCAGTGGGCTTAGAAGGAGCGCCATTGTTTGTCGACCATCTCTTTCCTCGAGAAAGGGAATCCTACCTTGAGCGAAGGTTTGGCTGTAGGCGAGATGCGATCCCTCATCCAGACAGTCTAATCCGAAATAAAGACGCCAATAGCTCATCGCCAGAACGGCCAAAAAACAGGCGACGCCGATTCGATGTGTGTCTGTCGATGAAATGAGTCGATTCGAGTACAATAATGAAAACTTCATCGGCCCCATTCATCATGTCATGGTTTAGAGCGTCACTCCGTTTGCTGTCAGTACTCATCATCGCCGAGTTGGGTGCGCGCATTTTTCTCGGCCTGCATTTCGGAGCGCTTGAAATCGCCGGTTTTCCATCGAGGCTTTGGTTTCATTACTACCCTTCGGTGAGGCCACCCACCCGCGAGTCCGGAGGAGACGCGCTTCAAATCGGGTTTTTGGGTGCTTCGGTTTTGTCGGGCGGCCGGGGATACGGAGAGGTTGGGCCACAACTCGCTCGGTCGCTGGTCGAAATGGGCCTGAGGGCGAATGTTCACAACTATTCCGCGCCGGCACACACGTCCCTCGATGCCGTTTGGAAGTACCGTCTGGCGGGGCACCGCCCCTTGGATTGGGTAGTCCTTTACGAGGGATTCAACGAAGCACGGGCCAACAACTGTCCTCGAAATGTCTTTCAGAACGATTATGGACATATGGGGTGGTATCGTCGGCTGCAACTCTTGGAACGCCACTCGGAAATCGAATGGATTGCGCTGCCCTTTACCGCTCATTGGGTATCCGATGAAATCCGTCAGTGGTGGAAACCCTCGGTGATGATTCCCCTTCACGAGCCACGAAATGGTTGGACCGGTTATGGGCATTATCTCAAAAGTCCAAAAGTATTCGCTGAGAATGTTCGTAAAATTCTGGACCTAGCCCATGAGCGAGGGGAGCGCATAATCCTGGTGACACAGGCATATTCCATTCCCTTGAACTACTCGCGAGAGGCCTTTCGGGTGCGGGGCCTCGATTATAATCTACATCTGCTGCCCATCGAGCTTTGGGGCGAGCCCGAAGCGGTGCGCTCCGCCGTGAACGCTCACAATCAAATACTTAAAGATATTGCGCGGGAATACCAGCAACGCGGAAATCGTGTGTGGCTGGTGGATCTCCAGAAAACACTCGTGGGGGGGAGGCGGAATTTTAATGACGTGTGCCACCTCACCGACTCTGGATCGAGTGTGTTTGCTCGGGCTTTAGCGAAGGTGATTGCGGACGTCTCAACACCCGAAAGGCGGCGTCCGACCCCTGCTCAAAAAGTGGGGTGAGCGTCCCTCGTTGAACCAGATCACCGACTAATTTGTCCGATTTTTGGGTGGATACAATGACGAATTCGATGGACTGCTGATGCAAATAATTCTCTACGGCGCTCGCTGATTCGCAGGGAAGGTAAAACCATACCGATCGGGACTGGACGGCGCTGACGAGATTCCTTTCGGTTGCAATGCGATGGCCCGATCCATACTCAAGAAAAATGCTATGACCGGCGGAGTCGTGCCGATTCCGACTAAAGATTTCGCCCCAAGCAAGCTGAGAGAGAGTCGTTCCAAGGCTTGCCAGGAAACAGACGGCGAAAGCAAAGCGCCGCCAGGGCAGAGATTGAAGTGCTCCCAAACCGTGGGCCAGCCAAATGAGGCAGGCCGGTAAGACGGGAAGGAAATACCGGGGTACGTAGGTCGTAAAGACCATTCCCAAAGTCAACGACAGACACCAGCCCACCATCCAGGGAAAAATATTTAATCGCTTCGATTTCCAAACTCCCCAGGCGGTGCCGATTACCAGGGGGATGGGAAGGATTCTAATCCAGGCCACCGCGTACAGCTTGGCCGAGATGATGCGGAAATCCCATATTTCATTCGAGCTCAGAACGGGAATTTCCGGGAGCCGTGAGCGCAGCTGATTGAGATCGCCCAATACGGTGTGGAGACCGTCGAATAACCGACACCATCCGTTCGGGTCGCGGTTGAGCCACTCGAGGTGCAAAAAGAAATGGTTGAGCGCGAATGAAGCCGATGGTGCAAAAACCCCGATCCGAGCGCGAAAATACGATGACAGAAGAACCGTTACCAAGACGATTGGTGAGAGAATGAGGGCATATCGAGTGATCGCGAGGCGACCGCGCATGCAATCAATACCCCATCGAATCGTCAAAAACGCTGCGACCCCCAGTCCAGGAATTCGACAGAGAAGGCAGAGCGCAAGAGTCACGGCCTCCACCGGACCCGGTCGCGCATTTTCAAGCGTTCGTAATAATAAAGTACAGCTCAGCGCTAAAAATAACGCATCCGATCCGATGGCGGATGCCTGTTGAACAAACATGGGATCGACAGCGAAAAGCAAAGTTACTGCGATCGCCGTCGATGAGTTAAATCGAAGGGAGAGGAATCGATGAAAGCGGTTGAGGAGACCCAGGCAGACGACCAGATTTATAATCAAAATGGCCGTCGTGGGCGCCACGCCGATGTAAACCAAGGGCGCTGAAACCCAGGCAGTCAATGGCATCCAAATCGCGCCGATCGCGCTCGGCCAATCACCCTTGGCAGTTTGTTCGGCTGTGGTGGCATAAAAAACACTATCGACCGTGAGGCCCCACCAGTGGCTGCCACCGAAAATTCTAAGGGACCAAAGAAAAGCGAAAACGAGCGATGGGACGGTTACCTGGAGTCGTTTTACACCCGTTCCCATAAGTGCCTCCATGATATGGTTTATGCGAGACCATGTCCAAGGCGGCGCGAACTCTAATTTCAGTTGTTGCGGCGATCGCCGTGACGCAGGGGCTACTTGAGGCTCTGGTTTTACCGTATGTCGGGCAGTGGAGCCAGCACGCGGGTCACCCGCTTTGGTCCGGATTCAACATCAATCATTTTTATGTGAGAGCCTACGCGTGGTTCTTAGTTTCCCTAATCGTCTCTCTAAAGGTAGCCTTCCCAAAATCGATCATCCCTGCTTGTAACAACGAGATCCTTCGCTTCGCTCAGGATAAATTCTCTCGGCCATTGGATTCTCATGGCCGACAGAATATAACTAGTGGCTGGCGCGAAACCGCTTTCGTAACGAAATCGCATCGCGTCGAGCGAGACAAGGAAAAATCGACAAAAGCCCGGAGACGTGGCCGCAGAGCCACGTTGAGGACTTTTTTCGATTTTGACGAAATCGCAGCCGACGCGATGCGATTGCAGTTGAAATGGGTTTCGCGCCAGCCACTAACTACTGAGGGGATTGTGGTTGGGGCGGGGATTGCGGGATTTGCAGCCTATGGGCTGGAACTCCAGATTCCTTTTTTTGCGGCCTATGCTTTATTTGCAGGCGGGTACGTGCTGGCCGTTTTAGGGTTGGCGAGAATAACCGGATGGTCGTTGGCCCGGTTCAGTAATGCAGGGCTGTGCTTGGCGCCGCTAGTGCTCTTGGCGATTTCGCACGCCACTCGACTCAAGCTGGATTCGGGGGTTCTGGCCTGTCCATGGGTAAGCGTGAAGGCCGCGATTGCGCTGAGTGTCTGCTGTTTTATGTTATGGACCTTTTGGAGTCGAATCTTTCGCGACTCACGGCGCGACTCACGGCGCGACTCAGGGCGCGACTCACGGCGCGACTCAGGCAATCACCCAGTCTTGATCTTCATCGGTATCCCCTTACTGCTGTTTCTCATGCATGCTTCGGTACCGGCCCAGATCCCCAAAATAAATGCCGATTTCCACCATGCGGGGGAGTCTCTCGTGCCGGCGCAGTGGATCCTGAGGGGGTGGTTTCCGTGGCGTGACATCACATTTCACCACGGCCTTTTGGCAAATCCGATCCGATCTTGGGTTGGGCTCTTCGCCGTTAATCAATCTTGGTGGGGGGCCGAAGCTGGCGAGCGACTCATTCTGATCCCGTTGGGAATGATCTTTGCCTACCTTTTGCGAGTGAGAATGTATGGCGGTCACTTCAGCTATTTGATGATTGCCACCTTCATTCTGCCCCTGCTACTACCCCAAGTATTCGGCCGGCGGGTCGCCTATTACGAGCGGCTATTGCCCTATCCCCTCTTTCTCTGCCTGCTTTCATATGCCTGGGAATCGAATCGGGCTCTGGCGTTGTCCGCTACGGGTGCGTTTTTAGTCCTGTTTATTCTGGTGACTCCCGAGGCCGCGCTTCTCGCTGCTGCCGTCGGTATTGTGATTGCGATGCGCGCTATTTTAGCCAGATTGAGCGGACTATCCATGATGCCGCAAGCACGCGAATGCTTTTTCCTCGCCGTTGGCGGATTGGCTTCGGCTATACCGATAGTTTTGTTTCTTAAATCAAACGGGGCATTGGGGCCATTTCTCGATTTTTTTCGTTATACGCTGAGCGGTTACCGATTTGTGTACGGCATGGCGATGCAGCCCCAGGGCATCCCTGCCTTTTGGGCGCTGCTCGCAATTTCCTATGGGGTATTTTGTTTGACCTGTTGGAGAGTGTGTCGTGGATTCCTAGAGCGACGAGATTTGACGGTAACGGAATGGGTACTGGTGGTAATTGGGGTTTTTACCCCGCTCTACTTTCAAAAATTTTTGGCCGAGGCCGACGATCACCTTTATGCCGTTGTATTCGTGACCCTGCCTTTGTTGGAGTACTTGGGATTTCAAGTGTGGTTTCGAGCTCGGCCAAAGAAATGGCTCGTTGTCAGTGCCGGAATAGCTGCGGGGGTACTTCTGTTATTGTCCCCCTCGGTCAAGAAAGTTGTCGCCTCACTCCAACGATTCGAAAGCAAATTCGTTACCGACGGCGCGGGAGCCTATTTATCAGCACCGGGCGGATGGGTCACGGCTAGTCGTGAGGAGCGCAAAATTATCGATGACTTTAGAACTCTCTTTGAACGCACGCTCCAACCAGACGATGCCATATTCGATATGACCAACTCCAGTCAGCTCTTTCATTATCTACTGGATCGCCGCTTCGTTGGTCGCTATCCACAAACGATAACCGTAGCATCTATCGCCGGTCAGAAAGATGCGATCGAATCGCTGATTCGACACCGTCCGAAGGTCGTAATTTATGACCGGGCATTTGGGTTTAACGTTTCCCTGCCCGTACCCACGCCGGTGCGGTTTTACGCGATCTCAAAGCATGTGCTAGAGGAGTACACGCCCTGGATGAATCTCAACGGCTATTCGATTTTGCATCGCAAAGATTGGACTCCACCGCAACTTGGGCGGGGGTTTAAGCAATTTACTGAAAATAGAATCGCAAGTAGCATCGTATCGACGTCGTGTGATTGGGGAGCCATTCCCCATTATTGGGCGCGGACCGATACCATCGCATCGTCAGACGCATCGTCGGAGCCTCTGCCATTTCAAGAGAGTCAGGATGCGTTCGGTTATGTCGCCAAAATTGAGCTCCCGGAGCGACTGCGTTGGAATAGCAAGGTCCTTGAAATCGAAATTGCGGAAGGTGCCCCCGATTCTTGGGTGATTACCGACTCGGCCGAGCCAGAGTCTCCAAGGTCACCGAGTTCGCCGAGTTTTAGAATCAGCTTCGTGTCGCGAAAGGGCGCGGTTCGGGTATACCGGATTCCGGTTTCGAGTTGCCTGCAATGGCGTGAGTTTTCAGGGAACGCGCTTTTTATCCGGCACCGGTTTGCGCAACAGATTTTAGCCGTTCGAGTCGAGTAATCCGGATTCCGGGTTACTTTGTGCTGTTCGCTCTCCTGTCCCTGTATTCTCTTTCCTGTGCAGCTCGCCATTCGGCCTCCTCGATCGGCTTACGGTGTTTCTGAGAACTGGCCCCACGTTCCATGAATCGAGTGATCCGCTCGGCATCATTTAGACTACCCACCACCTGTTCATAGTTGCCGTCTGCCCAAAAAACAGTATCCATCCAGGCTACCGGCAGGCCCTTCCAGCCCCTCCAATTTCCGACCGGGTCGGTACTTTCGTGGGCCCCACCGACTGGACCGACGTAATGGAGCCTGAGAACCGGTGTTTCGTCCTTGATCTCGCTAGTGCCGCCCAACACCGAAACAACCCATTTGGGATCGTTGGGAAGCACTACCGGTACCCCGGTGCGTTCCTTATCATTGCGATCGTCGATGGCGCGGGCTTTCACGAGCAGGTCTTCAAATTGTTTTGACTCGACCGATCGACCAAGATCTCCCTCAACGATACCAAGCTCCTTGATTCTTTCGCGGATTCCGCGACCGATAGAGCCCCCTACAAATATATTCAGGTAATCAGCCGGTTCGTATTCCAAAATATTTACGCCGGTTGAGGCTTTGGCATCCTTGATGGTTTCAAATCGCTGATTCACCTGAACCTTGACCTGATGGTATCGTGCTTGAAGCGTCGTCCAACGGTCCTTTAGAGCTCTTACCTCAGCAATCGCAGTGGCCTGTTTTTCCAAGTTCTGGGCTCTTTGTTCGGCTAGCGACTGAAATCGGTCCAACCGTTCCTGGGACGTTGGCGTGAAATCTCCCAATGCCTCCACCATTTTATTTTTCAGATCCGGGGCCACGGCGTTTGTTTTAACCCAAGCGGCTAGTTCGGCTCTTTTGCGTATTTCCGCATTCGTGGGTGGTTTGTCGAGGGGGTACTGGGCCAGCAAACTCATGGCCGCTCCGGGTGTGGAATGGTCGAGGTCACGAACGGTCTGGTCCCAGATCTGTGCGCTGGCTTTACGTTCGGCTGCCCTCTTTTCAAATTCCTCCTGCGAGATGTTTTTATTATCGAGCGCGATCAGATCGCCTGTAAATGCAACGAGTGCCGCATCTCTTTTTTCAGAATGTGGATTGAGCAATTCGCGATAGGCCTGAACCAGTGGCGAAGGGCGCGACTCGTAAACTTGGCTCGCATCGGCCTTGGATTTAGTGGATTCCAGCGAAGTGATCATATTGAAAAGATCCTGTGGAGTGATATCGGGGTAGTCGGAAAGTGTTTTCATGATAAACCCATTGCGCGCCGTGCTGAGTGCTTCCGAACGAGAATCTGAATAAATGGCCAATGTTTTTGCGGGCGCATAGGAAATCGGACTGAAGGACGCAAATCGCTTGTCAGCGATATTGAGAAATCCTGGGGTTTTACTGTCTAACGCTTGATTCAGCGCCCATTGGAAGGACTTTTCATTGGCAAAGTGTTTCTGCAGGGCTAGCGGCAAGTCTGCTCGGGATTTCACGCACTTCTTGTCAACGAGGAATCGTTTCCAGTAAAGCTCCGTGAGTTTTTGGATGGCATCGTCTAGCTCAGCATGGTTTCTCTGCACCTGCAGCGCGGATTTCGGGTTGACCAAAAAATGGATGAGATCGCTGTCTCTAGCCTTTTGAAACTGGGGCCACTCCGGCCTGAGGAGATGTTCTCGCCATTCTGGATTGAGCGCCAATTCACGTATTCTAGAGGCGTCCGTGAGCAAGAGGGCGTACTGGCGAAGTGTTTCATTTTGGGCCACACCGTCCCCGAAGGCGAACCAGAGAAGTTGGAGTATTCGCTCGCGCGCCGCATCCAGTTTTCCGAGATTGGTGGTCACATTCCCAACTTTGGCTTTCAATTGATCGGTTATGCATTTTTTGAGATCAAACCGCATGTCACTCAGCCTTCTCTGCGCCTCAGCCAACAATATTTGTCGCGTGTCGGCCTCTCTACGTGCCAAGTCGATTATTTTGCCGGTTTTATCTTTAGGATTCCGTGTCGTTTGAGCTTTGTTTTGCCAGGAAGGGACCACGGAGATTTGATTGGAATCGTGCGAGTCTTTTTGCAATAGAAGCCTCTGGAAGTCCGGGCTGCGCCAATCCTCGGCCAGTTTTGTAAAGCGGCGGTCCCAGACAACTCCTAGTCTCGGATCTACGGCCTCTTTGGCACCCAGCGGAAACAGCTCGGGCGTTCCGGCGGTCGATGAGGCGAGTCTCGACTTAAATGTTCGGGAGCCTTCGGACTCATCGAGAGCCGATGGATCCAGCGCAGTTTGATTCAGGTTAAACGCCATGCTGGAGCTTCCGTTAATGACCTCGGTGTATCGTTGACTGAAAAACTGGGTTTTGGGACCGCGCCGATCAGAGATTCGGACCGAAGCGACGTCGTAGCCGCCCGATCCAGAAGGGCCAGAAGGGCCAGAAGGGCCAGTCTGGCCAGCTGGGCGGTAGGTCACGCGAAGCGTAACACCCGGTCTGCCAGAATGAACTCCTGTAAATTGGCCACCCCCACTGTTCGATAGCGAGACCTCCTCGTCATCGATTCCCAACTCGTCGTAACACCAGCTAAAAGTCCCGCCGAGAACATCCCGTGCTTTCAAGATGTCCGGGTGAATGAGGCCAGACTTTGCAAAATCCACTAATGAAGATTCCGAAACCGCGAGAGGTGGTTGAAGTAGCGTTTCCTTTCCAGCACTGTTCTTAAATGCGTCGACCGGACCGCAGGACCGGATCTCAATAGTGGGAGCGGCCGGAAATAGAAAGTGGGGACTGCCGGCTCTTTCAAAGTCGAACGGCTGCTGCGCAAGGGGTTTGGCGATATCGTAATTTCCGAACTCCGTTTTAAGTTCTCCCGTCGAAGTACACGATCCGAGGTCTCCTTCACCCCCAACGGATTTAATTGCGGTGTCGAGCGCGTCTTCATACAAACTGACCGCCTTAATCAGGTGAGTGACCTCAAACGAACCGTCGGACTTGGAGGGGATGGATTGATAGAATTGGTCTCTCTGAATGACTCCCAGATCCAACGCCTCCTTGATCCGGGCAAGTTTCGGGTCGCTTTGGCACTGGTAATCGAGAATCGCCTCATTGACGGCCGTGCTGGGGTAATGAGTAGGCGCTTGGATTGCGTGTTCCGCCCTTGCCCAGAGTGAGAACGTGTCCGGCGATACAACCTCCTTTTGATTTTCGGGCCGCTTGAGCTGGATAAGGTTCGCAGAGGGGGGTGGAGTGACGGAAATATCCAGATTCAAATGAGTTTTGAGAGCTTCGGCAATTGCCATCATTTTTACCGGGGATTTTCCAGTGTCGGTGGGATCCCATCGCCTGTGCATCTGTGCGCTTGGCCCCACGCTCTGATAGCGGCCGATTTTTCGAATTTCTGACGTGGATTTCTCAAACATGGTCCAGGTGAGGATCTCCTTTGCTCTTTCTTTATTTTTAATAAACCCGTTCTCCTCATCGTGCCCTTTTTTTGTGAGAGCGAATGACAAAGGAGCTATCATGTTAGCGTGACCCTCCATGGCGGTGAGTTGCGCATCGGCCTTTTCCAGTCGGCCTTCATCGGAATAGTTTTTGAGTAATTCCACCAGGCCCTGTAAGGCCGTCTGTGTATCCAAATGGGCCTGTCGGTTTTCGGCTCGAAGGTTGCTAACGCCCGAGTGGATGCTTTTGAGCAGGTCCATGGTTTTTTCGAAGTACTCTGCGTTTAGTGCCCTGTCTTCGACCCGGGCATTGGCAAATGTACTGCGTGCGCTAGCCATTTGGTTTTCTAGTTTCCCAATGGCCGTCAGTATGAGGTCGGTATCCGAAGGCCCGGGGGGACTGCTCGGGCCGAAGAGGTGTTTGAGTGTGCCTGCAAGGCCTGCGACAGCCATGAATATCGGCCACCCGACTGCAACCCCGGGACCTGCTAATGCCGTGATGGCGGCGATACTGAGCCCTGTCTTGGCAATTTCGGCCACCGCGCGCACGGATTTGTTGTCACCGGCAATTTGGGCTACGAGCTCCACCGCCTGGCCTAACTCTTGATAGCGCTGCGCCTTTTCGTTTCGCGCAGTTTTTTCCTGATCAATTCTGGTTACCGCTTCCTCGACTCTGGCAGCCAAGTCCTTGGGTGATATACTGTGGATCTGCTCTACCGATGGATTTCCCATCTTGGCGAATAGGTGGTCTCTTCGTTGGGTTTCCTTCTGCTGGTCCTGTTTCTGTTTTTCGGTAACCTTTGAGCCCGCAGGCATAAACTTGGAATAACCGGGCGATCGGTGTTCTAAGTCCTTGGCACCGGCGCGCATGAGGACGGTCCCGTTTACCGAAGATGGGCCCATACCCTCAACCAGCGACTTAATGACGGGGTGTTTTTCGGCATGCCTGAGCCCCTCGGCCACTAAGGCCTGTTTCGCGGCCCGAGTATCGTCGGCTATTTTGAGATCCGTGGAGCCCAATCGAATGGAGCTCCCTTCCTTATTGTATTCCAAATTATCACTGGCGCGCTTGGCAGCCTGTAAAGACTTGTTAACCGCTTTTCCACCCATACCCAAGAAATCCAGCGAGTTCTGGAGTTCATCCTGAAGCCTTGCCTCCGGAGTACTGATATTGCGGAAGGCATTGGCCAGCTCTCCCTCTCGCTTTGCAGATCGGACGAACAGCTCTCGGCCCGAGGGGATGCAGGTTTGGGTGTCTCGAGTCGTTGGTGAGAGGCAAGCACCGGGTTTTGAGATCTCACGGGCGAACTTCTCCGGGCCACCGGCCTCTCGAATTTTTGCCCCCAGGAAGGCAAGCTGTGCAAACGTATCGTAACTGCCGTTGGCTTCGGAAAGGTGTCGAAGGTAGGCGGCACGGTGATCGGCTATGTCACTAGCTGCGGCACGAACAGAAACTTGCGGTCCCAACATTCCGAGGGCGAATGAAATGAGAGTTAGCAAACTTTGAACCCGAATCGTCGACTCTGGCCTTCTGATCAAACGCATGAACACACCCCGCCTGTGCAGGATTGTTGCAATGGCGGTGCCAGTCTGGAAACGTGTTCACGTTGAATGCTCGTGCGTGAGACGGCCAGAAGGTTTCATGCAGTGTAAACATTTGTGTGAATCCTCTACCCAGTTAGGCAGTTGGTTGGCTCTCCGTCATAAAAGTGCAGGAACCGTGCCTTGACGCGCCGATTAATTCCCGGGCACAAACCTAGTTTGCGTCGGCTTGTCAGCCCAAAGTTTTGCTTTGCAAATCGTTGGGCTCACCGTGTCCTCGAAGTGCAGCCTCAGTTGGGCTCACCGTGTCCTCGAAGTGCAGCCTCAATGGTGAGCCGCTCATCCAGCCAACTTCGCTCGATAACAGCTCTGTCATGGGCAGAGAGCTTGCGATCGGTATAGGCAATGCGCCCCCGACTCTCCAAGAAGTTGCGGTGCACGTAAAGCATGACCTGCGTGAACTCGCGACCCCATGTCACCACGCGCGAGTAGGGTCGCTTGATCCACAATTTCCTACCAGACCCTC
>CAZRVZ010000023.1:0-13121 GCA_964603655.1 uncultured Pseudobdellovibrionaceae bacterium
ATGCTGAGCAATATGTCTGAGGTCACACCGTACTGGGGCATCGCCATCGCGGGGCTTGCCATGAACGCTCAAGAACTTCCGTCAATCCCTGGACTCTACCGAGTCAATAATCCGGAAGTGGGAGATGGAATGCAACTGGGACATTTTTATCAACTGGAAGAGGTTGCCAAGATTCACGCCGAGGTGATCGCAAGGCTTCCTAAAGCAAGCGGGACTTTCACGGTCATGGGAATGAGCATGGGCGGAATGATTGGCAGCATTCTCGCGACCAAATTTCGAGACCTGTTGCCCGAGCAGTGTGAATTTCGCCTGATGGTAACCACCGCCAACGAGGCCCCGGCGCTCGCTATGTCAGCGCCTTTTCTGATTGGGAATGCTCGCATGGCACTTCAAACCGAGTGGGCGCTCAGACCGTTTGTCGAGCGACTTTTCAGCGAGAGCTTCGCAAAGAGGTATCCGGACAAAATCATCGAGTACACCCGCTATCACGCGCGCCGTAAAAACCAGCAGTCCCGACTCGGATTTCTTCGCCAACTCCATGCGATTCGAACTTTCAAGGGAGGGCAGTATTTTTCAAAACTGGCTCCGGAATGCACGCTCATACATGGTGGGGGAGATCGTTTGGTCACAAAACCTCATGCGGATATTTTAAGAACCATTGCCCCTCACGTGAAGCACGTGGTTCTGGACGGCGTCGGCCATATGATTAACTTCGAGTCACCCCAAGCCTTTAGTCAAAGTGTTTAGATTCGTTTACGGATAGATTCTGTGAATCATTCGGGGAAACGGGCTGGCCTCTCTTAAATGATCGATGCCGCAAATCCAGGCCACGGTTCTTTCAATGCCTAGTCCGAAGCCCGCGTGAGGAACGCTGCCGTATCGTCTCAGATCGAGGTACCACTCAAAGGCGCTCTCGGGTAATTGGTGCTGGACAATGCGATCCTTTAAAACCTGAAGGCTTTCCTCGCGCTGTCCGCCGCCGATGATTTCGCCATAGCCTTCGGGTGCGAGGCAATCGACTCCGAGTGCCACCTTCGGGTTTTGAGGGTCGTGCTTCATGTAGAATGCCTTTATCGCCGCCGGAAAACGGTGCACGAAGACAGGTCTGTCAAAATGCTCGGCCAAAGCCGTCTCTTCCGGAGATCCGAAGTCGCTACCCCATTCGCACGATACACCCTTTTCCTTGAGTAGTTTGATGGCCTCGTCGTAGCTGATGCGCGGGAAGGGAGCTTTGACGTTTTGCAGGCGATCGGTTTTACGCTCTAGGACCTCAAGTTCCCGGCGACAATCGGCGAGTACCGTTTGTACCGTATATTCGAGGAATCGTTCGGCAAGTCTCATATTGTCGTCCAAGTCATTAAAAGCAACTTCGGGCTCGACCATCCAAAATTCGGTTAGGTGCCGGCGTGTTTTACTCTTTTCTGCGCGAAAGGTCGGGCCGAAACAATAGACCTTTCCGAACGCCATGGCCGCCGCTTCGCCGTAAAGCTGGCCACTCTGGGTTAGGTATGCCTTATCGCCGAAATAATCGGTCTCAAAAAGCGTGGTCGTCCCCTCGCACGCGGCTGGCGTAAAAATCGGCGCATCGACCAGGGTAAAACCGTCGTTGTCGAAAAAATCCCGAACCGCCTTAATGAAACGGGCCCGGATCTTTAAAATCGCATGCGGTCGATTGGATCGCAGCCAAAGGTGACGATTGGAAAGTAAAAAATCCGGACCGTGTTCCTTGGGGCCGATGGGGTACTGCTCTGCGATATGCAGAACTTCAATGTTTTCCACATCGATCTCAAATCCAACCTTGGACCTGGTATCTTTACGAACCTTCCCCTGGACCTTGAGTGAGCTCTCCTGGGTGAGGCTGTCGAAATTTTCAAAAACCGACGCGGACACACTCCCTTGAACGAGAATGCACTGAACAGTGTCGGTACCGTCCCTGACGTTTAAGAAACGAATCTTGCCGCTGGAACGCTTGCTATAAACCCACCCGCGCAGCTCGACACTTTGACCTTCGAATTGGTGGAGACGATTGACCGTGGCAACGGTCATGCGGTCGCCGTGCGCCTGGTTTCCGGTTTTACCCATTTCGCCGCAATCAGTGTAAACGGCGCTGCGATATAGATCGTGGAGTAGGCTCCAACGAAAATACCGAAGATCATGGCTATCGCAAAACTCTGTATCTCACCGGTGCAAAAAACCGCGATGGGAATGACCGATATTAGGGTGATGAGCCCCGTCAGTAGAGTACGCGATAGGGTTAGGTTAATGGCCCGATTCAGGGTCTGGGCGAGTGGCATACCCTCATTGCCCTGCTTTAAAAGCTCGCGCACTCGATCGTAAATGACGATGGTGTCGTTCACGCTGTAACCGGCGATGGTCAGAAGGGCCGCCACCGCGGTGATTGTAAATTCCCGCCCTGTCAGCATATAAAAACCGGCCGCGAGCGTGATATCGTGCATCATGGCGATGGTTGCTCCCGGAGCGAACTTGGCGTCGAAACGAAACCAGATGTAGACCATGATGAGGAGCACCGAATAAACGAGTGACAGCACCGCGCTCGTACGGAGCTCCTTTCCAACCTTAGGGCCTACAAAGTCCACCTGCTGCAATTGACATTGATCCACACCCACCTTCGCGATGAAACGTTTATGAAGCGGGTCGGTCGTCTGGGAAATTTCGGCGCGTGACGTGATCATGTACTCCGTACGGGTTTGACCCGAAGCAACGACCGTCGCATCGCCTCCACCCACGCCCCTTAAGAGAGCCCGAACCTCTTCTGCCGAACGGGGAGAATTAAATTTCACCTGGAACATGGTGCCGCCGGTGAAATCGATTCCGTAGTTAAACCCTCTTACTACGATTTGGTAGATTGTCAGTGCCACCATGATGCCGGAAACGAGTAGAAAAAAATTGAGTTTTCCGATGAAATCTATCTGAGTTCCGTCGGGTACTATTCTGAAGAATTTCATGAGGTCCTTTGTTTGTCCTTTAGATGCTGATGGTCTGGCGATTCTTGGAAACTATCCAATAGTCGATAATGACGCGAGTGACATAGATCGCGGTATACATCGAGGCCACCAGTCCAATGAGCAAGGTTACGGCAAATCCCCGAATGGGTCCGTAGCCGAAACTCAGCAGCACGAGACCGGCGATAATTGTTGTTAAGTTGCCGTCAAATATCGCGGAAAAGGCCCGCTTATACCCCTCGGCAATCGCCAGCGATACCGATTTTCCATGGACGAGCTCTTCACGGATGTGTTCGAAAATTAAAACGTTCGCGTCGATGGACATCCCCAGCGTCAGCGTAATACCGGCGAGTCCCGGAAGCGATAGCGTTCCCTCGAAGGCAGCCATGCAACCCAAAATGAAAAGTCCGTTGAGCGCCAGAGCTACCACCGCTACGACCCCCGAACCGCGATAATAGATGGCCATAAAGATCAAGATGATGATAAGGCCGCCGATGAGTGACTGCGTGCCGGACCGGATGGCATCGGCGCCCAGAGAAGGCCCGATCGTGCGTTCCTCTAAAAACTCGAGGCGCGCGGGTAGGGCGCCCGATCGCAAAACCAGCGCCGTGTCCCTGGCCTCGTTGTAAAGTTCCTCGGAGCTTTTCCCCTCGCCGCCCATGTCAATCTGCGCCCGACCGCCGCCGATACGGGTTTTGATACGAGGGGCCGAGTGGACGTTGCCATCTAAAACAATGGCCATATACCTGCCCACATTTTCTCCAGTGGATTTTTCAAACTTGACGGCGCCGGATGGGTTGAGTTGGAAAGTAACTATCGGCTCATTATTCTCGGAATCAAACGTATAGTTTGCGTCCTCGAGCTCGTCCCCGGCCACGATGGGTTCAATTTCAAGCAAAAAAGGAACGTATTCAGCCTCACGTGTATTGATATTAAGTTTTTTCTGAAAAAGAACCTCGGTGCCTTTGGGTAATTTCGGACCCAGGTACGCGTTTAACGCCTTAACGTATATCGATACCGGCTGGTTAGGCATTATCTTGTTTCCCTTGGCATCGAACTCCTGCACCCAAGCCTTTAACTGATCGAAACTCGGTGTAGCATCCATCTCTTCCGGTCCGCTTTTCTCCAGCTGAAAGGAAAGTTTGGCTGTTCGGGAAATAATATCCTTCAGGCGTCCGGTCTCCTGCACACCCGGGAATTGGATCAAAATCTTTTCCTCGCCTTGTCGCTGAATGATGGGCTCCGCGATTCCGAACTCATCGACCCGGTTTCTGAGCGTTTCAAGGGATTGATCGATGGCACGTTGCCGGACATAGGCATCGTGTTCATCGGTGAGGCGTAAGCGCACCTCGGTGGCCGTTTCCGAGACGAAATCGATTACGGTTCTGAAATCCTGACCAATGAGAGTGTCGAGTTTTTTCCAGTTTGCCTTGTCGGTAAACCCAACCACGATGTGATTCTGCGGCGTCGTGTCGAAGGTAAGCCCCTCAATTTTTTCCCGCTCGGCGGCCTCTTTAAGGGAGTTTTTTAGTTTTGTGACGGAATCCTTTTTCACCTCTTCGAAGTCGATTCCCAAAACAAGGTGAAGGCCCCCCATCAGATCCAGACCCAATTTCAACGTTTCCGATGGCAGAACCGAATAATACCAAGGGTCGCCGGCCTTGGCCGTTCGGGATACCTGACGGCCCGTCGAGAATTTGATTATTGTCGGGATAAGCAGGTAGAACGCGAAGAGTACGGTAAAAATAACGACCGAAAAACGCCACGTGAGACCCTTCATGCTTTTTCTTCCTTGAGGGCATTGGCCGCTTCCGCCACCTGAGCCCGCAGAATCTTAAGACAAACCCCATTGTCGATTTCCAAGGTCACGATCTTGTCCGAAATATTTTTGATCATGCCGATGATACCTCCGTTGGTGACCACCATATCCCCTTTTTTCATGTCTTTCAGAAAAGTAGCATGATTCTTTTGTTTTTTGTTTTGAGGGCGCAACACCAAAAAATAAAAGATGGCGAAGATGATGAGCATCGGAGCCACGGTGGTCAGCGGGTTGCCCTGATTTCCGGGTGCGGCATCTTCCGCAAATGCGCGGGTGAGAAAATGAGTCAGGTAAACGTGATTCATAAATCCTTTCTGCCGGGGTAGGCGCGCGCCAACGGATCGCGCCGGGACCGGTAAAATTCTTCGAACGTTCTTTGGGCAAGAGCCGATCGAATTTGCTGCATAAAGGCGTGATAATAATAAAGGTTGTGGAGTGTGGCAAGGCGTAAGCCGAGGGTTTCTTTTACAGTAAAGAGGTGTCTCAAATAGGCGCGAGAAAACTTTTGACACAAGAGGCACCCGCAGGACGGATCGATGGCGCCTTCATCGCGTTCATATTGCTGGTTTCGTATGTTGAGAAGTCCGGAGTCGGTAAAGAGCCCTCCGTTCCTGGCATTTCGGGTGGGTAGAACGCAATCAAACATGTCGATACCTCGGTATACGGCTTCCAGAATGTCGCGCGGAGTTCCGACGCCCATCAGGTAGCGAGGTCGGGCGGAGTCCAAGCCAGGCGCCAAATCGTCCAATACCTGCATCATCATGGTGAATGGTTCCCCGACACTCAGTCCGCCGACGGCGATTCCTTGGACGGGGAGCTCCTGAGTCAGTTGGAGACTCAAGAAACGAAGCTCCCGATCGGTCCCGCCCTGGACGATGCCGAAAACGGCCTGGTGCTCGCTCGAATGACTTACGTCTAAAAAACGTTTGGCCCACCGATGGCTCCGGTGAACGCTGGCGCTTAAAATGTCTGAGGAATTAGGGAGTGCGACACATTCATCGAGTACCATTGCGATGTCGGAGCCAATTACCTGCTGAATCTGGGCCGACAGTTCCGGAGTGAGGTGAATCGTGTCGCCATTTAGGTGCGATTGAAAAACGGCCCCGTCCTCGGTCACCTTTTTTAAACGGCCCAGACTGAAAACCTGGAAGCCGCCGCTGTCGGTCAGAATTGGCCTGGACCAACCCATGAATCGGTGAAGACCAGCGAAGGTTTTTAAAATCTCCAGACCCGGGCGGAGGTAGAGGTGGTAGGTGTTTCCCAGAATTATCTGGGTTCCAATAGACTCTAGCTCTGCTGGCGCCACCGTTTTTACCGCCCCGAGCGTTCCCACCGGCATGAAGACCGGCGTCTGGATATCGCCGTGGGACGTGGAGAGAGTCGAGAGTCTCGCGCGCCCTTCTTGATGGTGTACGGTGAAACGCATGGGGGGGACTGTTTAGTATCCGAATTTGTTTGAAAGAAGGTGTTTTTGTTAGACTAAAAATTAAACAGCTCCGCTGGTACAGTCGATTGACCAAAAGAATTGTCACCCCAACACTTTATCCCTTCATCATCGATTGCGCAGGTGTGATTGTAGCCTGCTGAAATCTGCCGGGCACCAATGAGGTTTGCGGGTACTGTGGTTTGTCCAGAGGCATTGGTTCCCCAGCATTTCACACCGTTCTCATCGATTGCACACGAATGAAAACCACCTACGGAAAAATCTCGAACTCCTTTTAATGTGGCTGGTACAGTCGATTGACCAAAAGTATTGTCACCCCAACACTTCACGCCCTCGCGATCAGTGGCGCAGACGTGATAGATGCCAGCCAAAACTCGCTGGGCATCTATTATGTTCGTGGGTACGGTTGTCTGACCAAGGTCATTTCTCCCCCAGCATTTTAATCCCTCATAATGCAGAGCACATGTGAAAGAAGTACCAGCCGAAATCTGTCGGATGCCAAATAGGTTTGGGGGAACGGTTGTCTGATCATACATATTAATGCCCCAGCATTTGGCACCTTCGTCGTCGAGAGCACAGGTATGCCCATTACTGACGGAAATCTGCCAGGTACTATTGAGGTTGGTCGGTACGTCAGCCTGTCCAAAAGTATTATCACCCCAGCACTTCGCACCATCCTCATCGATAGCACAGGTGTGAAAGAGGCCTGGCGAAATCTGAAATACTCGCTTGAGATCGGTCGGTAGAGTTGCCTGATTGGAGTCATTACGCCCCCAACACCGCATCCCTTCATTAAAGATGGCACAACTCTGATCCCAGCCCGCAGAAACCTTTCTCACTCCTGCGCGTGAGGTCCAATCACCTGGTCGATGAAATGTATCTATCCAGCCACTAAACTGCATTAATGGAGATGTACCGGCAAAGCCATTCGCAGCACCTAAACTCACGACCAAGCTCATCCACCACAATATTGTCATTGCTCTCCCTCGAAAATAAGACCGTCGCCGTTTTGTTACTGTATCTTAGACTATCGAAACTCCTGCACCCAAATTAATTTGCTCTTTCGGAGTGCATTTTCTTTACTTTCCTAAACGCGGATTCGAGATGACAATAATGCCGCATGCCACTCGAACCCCGGAGACAGAGTTGAAAATTGAAACGTTAGTCGCGGTGAATGCGATTATCACCCTGGGCGATCGGGTCCTTATCACCCGGCGTTCGGCCCACATTCGGGAGCCGTTGAAATGGTGCATTCCGGGAGGTCACGTGGAGCCCGGCGAAACTTGGCGAGAGGCTATCGCCCGTGAAGTCCATGAAGAGATTGGCCTTACGATCGTGGAATCGGAGCTCATAGGCGTCTATTCCGATCCCGCGCTGACGGTCACGCCAGCGCCGATACGGTGTGAGGCAGGCGTCGATGTATTTGGCCACTTTCTGGTCGCTCTGTTTTTAGTGAGTGCATATAAGGGGACTCTCTCGCCTAATGATGAGGTGGGGTCTTGGGGCTGGTTTGAGCGCAATGGGCTGCCTAATCCCATGATTCGAAGCCACCCAATTCGAATTGAGGATTATTATGAAAATCGGCGCGCGGTGATTCGATGAGTGAATCGGTGACCGCTCAGGCGTGGATTGCCGTTGTTTTTATGGATACGTCACGACGGGTTTGGCTGCCCAAAAGAGCCGTACCATCATCTATAATTCCACCGGGTTTAGATTTTCACGATGCGGTCACGGGGCTCCTTCCAATCGGCCCCGCATATACCGTTCGTCTACTCGGAGCCTATTCGGACCCGAGTGAGTATCTGAGAAACTCGAGTCACCAGTTTGTTTTCGGGTTTGTCGTGACAGCCGATCGAAAGCTCCCTCAGGATTTTCAAAACGATTTGCATGACGAAAATAGTCTACCAGGCGGTGTTTCACCGGATGGTCTTCGAATACTTTATGATGCATTCAGCTTTAATGGCCTGCCGCGCTGTCGCTAGACGCGAGACGTCACTCGTTCGCTGTAGGGCAGATTTATAATAGTAATCATCATCTAAAAGAGATCTTCTAATGATAATTCGCCTGACAGTTCACCCATACTTGGTGGTGTTTTCGTTGATTTTTCTGGTGCAGACCGGGCTGGCCACGCCTTCGGTCCCGTTTACCGTTGAATTGGCCACCGTGGAGCCCGCCGTGGTGCTTTCGGGAGCCGTGGAGCCTACGCGCACCGCCACGGTGAAGATTCGTTGGTACGCGCTCCTTAAAAAGATCGCCGTGGCCCTGAACCAGGAGGTCAAAGAGGGGGATCTCATCGCCGAGGTATCTCTGGAATACTTGGATTTTAGAAAGAAGTATTTTGAAGGGAGACTGGGATTTGTGAGGTCCAATCTGCGCGATGCGAGAGTGGAGGAGGTAGAGGTGAAAAAGGGTCGCCAGAAACTCGCTTCTCTCGTGGAAAAAGGCATCGTGGCCGCGACGCAACTCGATCGCACCGAGGTGAAACTTGTTGATGTGGCCTTAAAGAGAATGAGGGCAGAAAAAGAGGTCAAGGACATAGAGCGCCATTTGGATGAAACAAATACCCAAATTAAGGGTGCCAATTACTATGCGCCGATTGCGGGGATCGTGACGGAGATGATGGTTAATCCAAGACAGGTGTCGGGCGCGGTCATTGCGATGCCGGACGCGAAACTGGCGCGCATCGATCAACCGGGATTTTACCGGGCCACCAGTGTTGCTTTGGACACACAGGCGGTTCATCTGATTTCGGGCATGACGGCATGGGTTCACTTCGAGGCGACCGGGGAGAGAATTGCGGGAAATATTTCCGAGATTAAGCAAAATGTTGGGCTCGTCAAAAGCGGTATTGTGGCCTTTGACGTAGTGGTCGATTTTGAGAAAAAGGGAGCGATTCTGCCCCGTGGTTACGCGGTTCGCATCGATGTGCCGCTTGCCGAAGGGAAAAAAATGGTAAGTGTTCCGTGGAATGCGATTCGGTTCTCAAAGGACGGCTCCGAGGTTCTGAAATACGAAAAGGCGATTGGCTGGTCGCAAGTCAAAGTGGAACTCGGTATCAGAGGACGTCACCGGGTCGAAATAGCAAAAGGTCTTAAGGTTGGCGATATCGTTGAAGCTCAGTTGTGGTGAGTTTTTGGTTTTATGATGAGCCAGACGAGCACTGCGATTACCGCCCCCGAAGTCACTCCGCCAAACTGCGCCCACTGCAATCTTTGAAGCGCATACTCAATGGGTGTGCGGCAGCTAAAACCCAAGGGAACAGGCGGCTCAAACCACCACGCGATGAGCCGCGGTGCTGCCCAGCTGGTAATCATTCCACCAATTAGGCCTCCACCAACCATGGCTCGCATCCATATCTTCATTGGGATCCTTTCTAAAATAAGCGGAGAGTTCACCGTAAGCCGGATTCTGTATTTGGCGACCATTCGTCTAAGCCGATCCGTTACCGAATCGGTCAAGCGGTCTACCTGGAGGCCTTCCGAACGGGTCGTTCGTGATCCCGAAAAATCAGGATTCCGCCTCACTGTTCGACCTTGCACCCCGTAGAGCTTACCTGATTTCACTACAGCGGCTAATATACCTTCGAGCTTTGCCAAGGCTTGAAGTATGGCCCTGTACATCCTTTCTGTTGTGCTGGTCCGCAACTTGCGTTGGACGGGCATTACCCGCTACGGCACCCTTTGGAGTCCGGACTTTCCTCTCGATTTTTAAAAATCGAGCGGCCGCCCGGTGAACTCTCCACCCCCAGACCTTTAGCCGAATGTGCGTGACTTCGCAAACCGCCTTTTTTTGTCTATTCGATAGAAAATTTACCTGAGCTTACTTAGAATGAGCGGCGTGGTTACGGTATTCCAATTCCCTTATCGAACGGTTGCAGAGGTCTCATTGTCCCGACTGGTGCGCAATCTAGTTACGCTGAGGACCTTTTCCGGTCGAGAAGTGATCCCCGTGATCAAGGCGGATGCCTATGGGCACGGGCTGGTTCCGGTGGCACGAGCACTCGTGCACCGGGGCTGTGTGGAGCTCGTTGCCGTGGCGACGCTCGAAGAGGCCCTCGAGGTGCGAAAAAAAATACCGGATGTGGGAATTCTGGTCTTGAGTTCCTTTTTTCCGCACCAACTCGATGCCTATTTAAAGCACCGTATCAGCGTGATGGTTCATTGCCTTCACCACCTAAAGTCTCTGAGCGGCAGAAACCGATTGCCACCCATTCATCTAAAAATCGACACGGGGATGAACCGATTGGGAATTCGCCTCGATGAGGTGTCCGAGGCGATCCGAACCATTGATAAATTTCCCGATAAGATTGCAGGCCTGGCGACTCATTTCGCCGAAAGCGAAAATGTGAGTTCCCGGTTCACTGAGGAGCAGTTGGAACGGTTTGAATTTGTTCGGGCGCTAATGGCGCGAAGTCTGGCAACGGACGTCCGCATCCATGCTGCCAATTCAGGAGGGGTTTTTCACAAGCGGCTCGGCCCTTCGACTTCCGTACGTGCTGGACTTAGCCTTTTCGGCCTTTTGCCTTCAGACACTCTGTCGACCGAAAAGGAATTTGACATAACCCCGGTCCTGGAATGGAAGACTCGGGTACTGTGTGTCCGGGATGTTGCCCAAGGAGAGACCGTGGGTTATGGCCGAACCTATACGGCACGCCGTAACACCCGACTGGCACTCTTGCCTATCGGTTATGCCGACGGCTATCCGAGACTGCTGAGTCAGGTGGGTGAGGTGCTCGTTTTGGGAAGACGAGCCCCGATCGTTGGTGTGGTTTCCATGGATCTGACCGCAATCGATGTAACTGCAATCGATGAGACTGCAATCGATGGGAGCTCACGGGGCGGTGTGAAGGAGGGGACCGAAGTGACGCTAATTGGAAAAAGCGGCAAGGAGGAAATTTCGGCATGGGAAGTCGCACGCCATGCACAAACCATCGCTTACGAAATTTTATGCGGGATATCGGCGCGCGTAACGCGGCTTTATTTCGAGTAGTTGGCGAGGTAAAGAGTATTTTCAACAACACTCAAACTGATGAGCGTTATATCGTCGGGAAGCGGTCGATTTTCCTGCTTGGCCCGGAGCTGGCCCAGAATCTCGTTTTGTACACTGAGCGAATCGGGAGCGTGATGACGGGCAAAATGATCTTGTAATAGCGCGGTGAGAGCGGCGTGATCCAGGGATTGGTAAAGGCCATCGGTGTGAAGCACTAAGAGGTCACCCGGTTTGAGTTTCAGCCGATTGTCTTGGTGGCGGTGGTGGTCGACGCCACCGAGCGCCGGGTTTCGCGTGACCAAGACCGGTTCGAGCTTTGCGTGACGGACGAGTATTGGTTGAAGGGCGCCCGCCACGGTGAACTCGAATGTGAGTGACGCACGATCCAGGATTCCATAAAAAAGATTGAGGCGGGTGAGACCGCTGGATGATCCCCCGTAGTTCATGAAAAGCTCGCGGCCAATGAAATCGACGAATGTCTTGGTGTCGGGAAAACGGTCCTTCATCTCCTCCAGTCGAACTTTGAGTAAAACGCCCAGCAGTGCCGCCGCCATCCCATGGGTCTGGGAATCGGCGAGCAGAAAACCAAAACGGCGTTTGTCGCCGAACTCAAAAATGTCGTAATAATCACCCCCGATACCTGCTGCGGGCAGGTATTTCACCGCAATGGGAATACCAGGAATTTCAGGTGTGTATTTGGGCAAGATACAGCGTTGCACATTCTCGGCCATTTCAAGATTGGCCTCGAGCTGGTCGATAAGCCGCTGGGCTTTGTCGGAAATGGTTTGCATTTGACGGTGAAGGATCACGCGCTCCTCGGTCAATGTCGCGATTTGGCGCGTGAGGCGCTGGTGAGCTATCGCCATTTGGAGGATGAACCAAAAGCGGCGCGGCCAGTGCTCTGCCGAACAGGTATCGTTCTTAGCCTGGCAACCAGCGATGCGCGAAATTCCAACGGCGGACATCAGGTGCGCTTGGGGGGTGACGATGACGATCCAGGCGTCGGGAAGGCGTTTTTTGAGTGCCGCAATTTTCTTAAGGCCGTTTAGGCTGCTGGCCGTGTTAATAAACACGAGCGCGAGCAGTGCATCCCGGTCCCGGCGCTTCGGGCTGGTTCGACAAACGGTGAATGCCTGCGTCCCCAGGGTTTGGATGAGCTGGGATGGAACCTTCAGGTTTAGAAAATATACGTTCATGTCTCCTCAGATACGTCCTTTAGCAGAGGAGTTACGGGTTCATCCGGGATACGGCGCTTTAACCGTTTGAATTGGACAAAAAGTGCTACGAGCTCAATGCTGCACAAAAAGCCCGAAATACACATCCCGACGAGGATACTAGTCAAAACGACAAAACCTAAAGCTGTTGCCGGGCTTTGGTATGTACCGAAGGCAATGACCACCTCGGTTCGATTCGCTTCGACGAATAGCATACCAACGTAAGTGGATACTATCAGGATGACAAACAGGGGAATTATTCTGAGCGCTTTCAACGGGTCCTCCCAAAGGCATTAAACAGGTTATCGTAGGACTGCATCAAATGGAGTGGCATCGATTTGGTATCCGCGATGACCGGCATGAAGTTCGTGTCACCGACCCATCGGGGAACCACGTGCAGGTGCAGGTGATCGCGGATACCGGCGCCGGCGGCTTCTCCGAGATTCATGCCCAGATTAAAGGCTGGGGCTTTCAACTGCTCGGCCAGAACCGATACGCAGTCGCGACCCAGTTCCATCATTTCAGAAAGTGCGTTCTTTGAGAGAAGCGCGAGATCGCTGGTGTGCTGGTGGGGCACGACCATGACGTGCCCGTTATTGTAGGGGTATTTATTGAGAATCACATAGACCTCACGCCCGCGTTTGAGGACCAGGTTTTTCCTGTCATCGCTGCCCTCCAGTGCTGAGCAAAAC
>CAZRVZ010000024.1:0-25407 GCA_964603655.1 uncultured Pseudobdellovibrionaceae bacterium
AAGAAATTACAGGAAGCGAGCCACAAATTTATTTGCTCCGTTCGGGGTGAGTTAACTGAAGCCGTCATTGAAGATGTGGCCTCGGCACTTGCGGAGCTTATCAGAGTTACGGGAGGGTAAGGCGATGGGAGAACTTAGATTACGAACGGCGATGACAAGAGAGGACTTTAAGTCGCTCGTTGCAAAGATTATCCAAGACTGTAAAGTCCTCGGGCAAAAATACGTCGAAAACTGGGAGCCGGTTAATCCCGAATGGGAAACCGTGCGGGGCGCCGCATATCTCAGGCTTTCGACGGACCAGCAGGTCAGTGTTGAAAAGGGATCGCTCGAACAGCAGATCTACATTGCCATTTCGGAAGCGGTCAGCCGGTCAAAGACCGAAAAGGTGAATTTTCGAATAGTCCGGTTCCACATCGAACCCGGCATTACGGGAAGACACGACAATCGCCCTGAATTCATTAGGCTTCAAAACGGAATCCAAGATGGAAAATATCGGTTTGTCATCTTCAAGGAACTGGCTCGGATTGCCCGCGAAACCGATATCTGGAAGCGCTTCTTCAAACTCTGTATTGAAAAGGAATGTGACCTTTTCATCCGTGGTTTTCCCTTCAATCCCAATGACCCAAGCCAAATCTTCCAGCTCGACATCATGGCGGCCTTCGCGGAATACGAGTCGAACCAGACTTCAAAGCGCCTCAAAGAGAATATTTTTTCGGCGATGGTTCACTCTGGAAAATTTAATACAACGCATCAATTTTTGGGTCTGGATCCCTTGGCCGTTAATGGCGAGACGAAAGTAGGGCTCTACACCATCAATGAGACGGAAATGGAGCAGGTCGTTTGGATCATGAATGAGTTTCTTTTGTGCCGCTCTTATGAGCGCCTTCTTGAACGTTGTGAGAAACGAGGGGTTTGCAATAAGAAGCGTGAGGCCTTTACGACAGCGACCCTGAAAAATTTACTGACCAACACAAGATATACCGGCCGTTGGGTCATTAATCGCAAAAAAAAGGACAAAAACCAGGATAAGCTCATGCCTTATGACCGGTATATGGAGGTAGATCTCCCACACGGGCAGGCGGTGGATCGAAAGTTGTGGGACGCGGTACAACAGGCAGTGGTTGCCGTGGCAGGAAATAAAACCGTGGATAAGGCTGCCAGACGTATTTATCCCCTTTCCTCGCTGTTACGCGCCGAGGACGGCTCCACATTCTGGGGGTCTGGTGCCTGGTCGAGCATCACGGGTCTAAAGCATCTCTACTATTGGAACAAGGAAAAGCGCATTCGCTTGGGAGCCGAGAGTCTTGAGGACCAGACTAGAACAGTCGTCAATTCTATCGTTGAGAATTCGGGGCCCATGCAAGAAGCCTTAGCGCGAAGAATTGAAACGAACAATGAAGCTTTGGCGACCTTGACCAGCCAGCGTGAACAGGTCGAAAGCCGCATCAAGGAGATTGAAAAGGATCGGGAAAAACTGAATAGACGGCTGGACTTTCTTTTGGATGGTTCGGACGAGGAGGCGGCAAGGCAGTTTCGGGGTGAGTACCGGTCAAAAACGTCTTCTATCAACTCGGAGATCGCCGAGCTAAAAGTCACGACCGAGTACATCGACGAACGGACCACGAAGATCCATGAGTCGTCCAGGGAGCACGCGAACCATGTGGAGTTAGCATCGCAGGCGCAGAAGAAGGCAAAGGAAATGGACTCAGTAGCATTGAGGGGACTTTACACGAGGCTCTTCGATTCGATCATTGTAGGCGACGCCGACGGCGCCGGATTTAGGAAAGTTGAATTTGTCTTGAGGGACCCCTTGAGCCTGACCGGCTACAGGGTGGAGGACGCCGATTGTGAGTGCCTAAAAGTGGTGGGTCCGATAGGGATCGAACCTACGACCTCTACCATGTCAAGGTAGCGCTCTAACCAACTGAGCTATGGACCCATTCGTAGTCGTGTAAGGCAATCATCTTAATGGCGCGAATATACTAGAAAGCGAATGGATTCGCCAATAGTGTTCAGCGCCTGTTCACATTGGCCAATGGTATAATGAATTCACCATGCACAAATTCAACCCCTTGCTATACACAACGCTTTTTCTAGGTATCACCGGGCTTGCCATCACTGGCGGCGATCCCAAGGCCGTCAAGGGGGGGCAGATTACCGTCGGGATAGGTGCCAGCCCTAAGTCGATGGTCTATTACCTCACCCATGACACGATTTCGGCCGCCATCAATTCTCTGATTTTCAATTCGCTTCTGGGTAACGATATTCGCACCAACGAGTTCATCCCGGATCTGGCCAAGGAGTGGAAAATTTCCAGGGATAAAATGACCTTCACGTTTACGCTCGATCCCTTGGCCAAATTCTCCGATGGCACCGCTGTCACGTCTGCCGATGTCAAATTCACGTGGGAGACTCTCATCAACCCCAAACACAATACGGCGCCCTTTCAATCGTATTTGAGCTCGATTGCGTCCTGCGAGACACCCGATCCTCAAACCGTCATTTTCAAGGCTAAGACGCTGCACTTTAAGAATCTCGAAAAGCTCGCGGGACTGTTGATTTTGCCCCGGCATTTTTTTTCACAGGGAGACTTCAACAAGGCCTTTCACCAGCGGCTCTTGGGCAGCGGTCCGTACACTTTGGAATCCGTGGCTAAAGACTCCAAGATCGTCCTCAGGCGCCAGCCCCAATACTGGGCCGCCGGGCAACCCCAAAATATCGGGAAATTTAATTTCGATCGTATCGTTTATAAGGTTACCGAGGATCCCACGGTCGCATTCGAAGTTTTTAAGCGGGGTGACACCGATTTGCACCTGTTCAATATCGCAAAGGTATGGGTGACCGAAACAAACTCCGATCCATTCCTGAAAAACCACGTTGTAAAATTCGCATTGCAGACAAAAATTCCATCGGGAAATCAGGGGTTTTATTGGAATCTTCGAAAGCCTTTGTTCCAAGATCTCAACGTTCGTATGGCACTGGCGCATCTGATGAACCGGGAGCGTTGGATTGAAGATCTGTTTTATAAACTGTATCTGCCCAGTACCGGAATTCTGAATTTAACATCCGACTACCGTTCCAGAAAAAATACCGTTATCCGTTACGACATTAATAAGGCCAAGAACTACCTTAGGGCCGCCGGTTGGACGGCCATCGGAAGCGACGCGATTCTGACAAAGGGTGGGGTGCGATTCGAGTTCGATATCCTATCCAGCAGCCCGGCCTCCAATCGTTACCTGACGCTGTACCAGGAGGACCTCAAAAAGATGGGCATCCAAATGAATATTCGCGTTCAGGATTGGCCAGCGTTTTTAAAACTTTTGGATGATCGCCAATTTGACGCCGTGACGCTCGCACGCACGGCAGACACCGACCCCTCGGATTTCGGTTCGCTTTGGGGGACTGGCGAGGCCGAAAAAAAGGGAAGTTCGAACGTTAGCGGGTTTTCGAATTTAGAGGTGGATAAACTTGCTGAAAAGATCGACCGGACATTTGAAAAGACACTTCGACTTCCGATGGTCCAGAGAATCGATGAGCTCATAACGTCCAAGCAGCCCTATGCTCTGACATGGGAATCTCGAGAGACGCGCGTGGCCTATTGGAATCGGTTTTCCTTTGCGAGCAAGGGTTACTTTGATTATTCCGATTGGTCGAGCGTATTTCATTACTGGTGGCTGGACAGTGATAAGGAGACGAAACTCAAAGCCGCAAAGGCCTCGGGCGAATCGATTTAATGAACGATGTCTAACGCTGCGTAGACTTCGGGCTTTGCCTGCTTCAGATCGCCCAGCACATCGCGCATGAGAATGGCGTGATTGTAAGTATATTCCCCTTTTCCGCCCCAATGAATCGCAACGACGTTTCCAGTTGATTTTTCGAAAATCGGCGCACCACTAGAACCGCTCATCGTGTCGCAGGCATGCCGAAGTGTCATGCGATCGTAGACCATCACCGGCACGGCATCGACCACCTGACAATTCACGCTTAAATCCATCTGTTTCGTAAAGGTACCCGGGTAGCTCGCAAAATAGGTGGGCATACCGTTAAACAAAGTACCGTCGAACAACCGGGCGACAGGGTACTGATCCTTTCCCTGCTTGAGCACCCCCCGAAACACGGCATAATCAAACCGCAACGATTCGTGCAGAAGGCTCTGGCATTGAAATACGGCCCGATCGGCCGGGGCAATTTCAGGCTCGTATCCTAAATGAAATACCATCTCCGAACACGGTTTGAAGCCAGCACAATGCTGATTGGTCATGAACAGATCGGGAGAGATCCGAAACACGCTGCAATAGCCCGCCCCGCCCGAGTCGACTCGACCGACGGACTGGGCAGCCCGGTACCATTGCTTATTCTCCACCTTCCCGATGGGAATCAGGTCGTTGGAACCAATGACCGAACGAGGCGCATCCCAGACGGGTGCGGCCGACGACTGCGCGACTAAAACGATTAGGATTAGAAACACGGCTTCCTCCTTGAAAGTGTCTGAACGGCCCAATACTAATCAGATTCTCATGGCCGACAGAAATTACTTCGGCGGTTCCGATGCGAGCTCGCGATTCACATCGCCCGAGCCTTCGGCAAGTCCTCGAACCATCAGCGGCTCTTTGGCTTCCTCTTTACCGTTGTTGTATTTGATTTCTAGGTTCTGTTCACTTGAACCAGCGGCCACCGGCGCGAAGGTAATATCGAGAATGCATTCGGCTCCAGGTTTGAGCGTGTCGCTGCAGTTTCCGGTCTTTCCGGGAAACGACCCGTCGAAACCTATCGTGTCATCCTTAATTCCCGAGAGTTCCATTTGAGTCGCGTCCACATCACCTTCATTCTTGAGAGTCACCAGCTTATTGCGTCGCTCCGCGGTGGGGATGGTTCCGAAGTCGAGAACCGTCTTTCCGAGCGAGAGGCGCGCCAACTTGCTTCCCACCCCTTTGAAGGGTACCGCCATACCCTTAGAATCGATCCCGTTGGAATACCTCACCGATAGTTTCAAATCGGCCGGCTTATTGGATGTCGGCGTAAATGAAACATTTACCGTACAGCTGTCTTTGCCCTTGAGTGAATGGCAACCTTCATCCATTTTTATCTGAGGGGAACCACTAGAAAGTTTAAGCTCGGTGTCAAAACCGCCATTATTTTTAAACATGTAGGCCAATGTTTTGGTCTCCCCCAGAAACACCGAACCGAAATCGGTCTCACCTTCAGACTCAACAACTGCAGGTGTCTTGAGCACGCCTTTGAAGCCCAGAGAAATCTCGGCCCTTTCCGTGACGATGTCCTTATAAACCACGGTCAACTTCCCATCCAAGGTCTCTTCATCGGTTCCCTTGGGTTCAAGCACCAACTTACAATTTCCACCCTTAGCCAGATTCGAATCGCAATTTCCACCAGCTCCTGGAAATGCGCCGCCCGCAAATTCCACAGCCCCTGAAAACGCCATCTGGTCAATCAAAAACTCGACCTCCGTTCCGCCAGAGTTATTGATCTTAACCGATTCCACGTTTTTGCCACCGATAGCCCGATTACCGAAATCCAGCGCCTCTTTTTCAAAGGCAAGTTTACCGGGAACCACGCTATTTCCACTCATGGCCACTTCAAGACGCTGTGATTTTACCCCGTCCTGAAACGATGCAACGAGCGTCGCCTTGGGCTGGGCACCCTTTTCGTCCTTGAACAGAATCACGAGCGCGCAATTCGCCTTCGACTCCAGTGTTTCGCCGCAATCCCCGCCCTCGCCCGGATATTTTCCGCCCTTCCAACCAAAACCGTTCGCATCGCCCCCAAAATTAAATTGAAGTTTCTGCGCCTGGCTGCCCCCTTCGTTTTTCAATAGTAGTTTCTTTTCAATCTCGATTCCAACGATCACGTTTCCAAAATCGACACTCTCACTGTCAAAAACGAGCTTCGCGGGCATTTTGGCTTTTCCCAATAGGGCTACCTCATTTTTTAGCTCCCCGGAATGCTCATCTGCATAGGTCAGCATCAGCTTGGCACTCTGATCGCCAGCATTCACGGGCAGATACTTGAATTTAATAGCACAGGTTTTACCCGACTCCAGGGTGTCAGCGCAGGTATTACTCCCCATAACAAACGGGTTCATTTCGTCGTCAGAGATTAATTTGATTACCAGATCTGTAACCGGAAGGTCTCCCGAGTTTTTGAGCTTTACCTCTTTCTCAACTTCTCCCGTGACGAGAATTTCGCCAAAATTGATGTCTCCCCCTTCAGCTAGCTCGACCTTTGCGGTTCTGAGTGCAGCAGCCTTAAGCAGATAGGCCGTCTCGGTATCCTTGAGACCGTCATAGAAGGTTAGCTTTATCGGGCGATCGGCCTTCGCGCCGGCAGCATTGACACCCAAGGTGTTTTTAAACTCAATGTTAAATACACAGCTCTTGCCGTCATCCAGATCGGTGGTGCAAGGCACCGCTGCCACGTCACCGTCGGTTTTATCTTTGAGCGTAAAACCGTCACCCAATCCGTGGATCTTAAACTGTTCGGCCCGGTGCTCGCCCTCATTGGTAACTTTCAGTTGAACGGTCTTTGCCTGGTTGGGAAGTACATTGCCAAAATTGGCCGCGTCCTTTTCTCCAAACGCAATTCTCGCAGTTGACAAAGCTCTGGCTCGGAATGGGTATTTGGTGATTTGCGTCTTTAGCCCATCGTTGTATTTAATTCCTACCGACGACTCAAAATCCCCTCCCTTTTCGCTGGAAAATGAAACTGCGAATTCGCACGATTCTGTCGGTTTTAGAACCTTCAAATTCGAACAAAGCTCACCCTCGTCCCCCGCGACTAGACTGAGTAACTTAAAGATTTTGCCAAAATCGTTCGGTACGAGGGTGACGTCCTTAGCGTCCGTTTGTCCCTCATTAATTATGTGAAATCGCCGATCGGTCAGCTTCGTCATCAACACCGATTGAAATGCACCGGGCGCTGGCTCCTTCATACTCAATCGCGCCGGCGTGAGCCCGCTTCCTTTAAAAATTGTCGTCAGATTCTGGGCCTCTTTGCCATCGAAAAATGTGAACCCAAACTCCTGCGAGGCATCGCCTTGAAACAAAGGGGCAAAGGTGGCCGAAATCCGACAACTCTCCCGCGGCCCCAGTGACTTTTTGCAGGTTCCGCCTTCCCCTGGGAAACCTCGTTTGCGGTACGTAAACGGTAACTTGAGCTGAATGGTCTCTTCGATCTTGTCGGCACTCACATCGCCAATATTGGACAAAATCCAATCGAACTCTAATTTCAAACCCAACACTTTCGCTCCTAAATTGCCCGCTTCCGGCAAGGTCAGGAGAACTTTCGCGGGCTTGAGAGCCACACCCGCAACGGCGTTTTCAAAGTTAGTCTTACCGGATGCGCCGTTCACGTACGAAACCCTGATACTGTCCTGGTGACTACCATCGGCCTTGGCCTCGAAGGCCAGAGTGACTGTGCAACTTTTTCCACCTTCCAATGTGGAACCGCACTCGGATTTGGCGATTGAAAAATGGCCAGGATTGGCGAGCGTTACCTCTACGCCCTCCGCTTTGGCGTCCCCGTCATTAAACAACGTAAACTTTTTCTCGATTTTTTTACCGGTTAACGCTTCGTTAAAGTAGGCATCCCCTCTCAACCGCAGCGCTGGAGGTGCCTGCCAGAACCCCTTAATGAGGCTGTACCATTTTTCCTGTTGGTAAGAGCTTGAAGCGGTCACATTCAGGGGAACCGAATAGTTCCCGCGACTTTTCGCCTCGAACTGAACCGACAGCTCACACTTGGCTCCCCCCTTTAATTCTCCGACACACCCGTTTTTTTCAATCGAAAACGGCGCACCCAGGGACAAATCCTTGATGGTGATCGATTGCTTTCCATTGTTTTTCAAAGTTACCGGCAATTGCTTTGGCGCAGGCGTGATACCGAAGTCGATGAGAAGTCCCTTCTCAAGCGCCAACGGCAACGCCGACAACGACTCTGCCGGCTGATACTTCGCGGCCATCTCTTTTTCGATGGCGGCGAGCGCCGGGTCTTGCTTGGAGTTGTTTGTGGCCGTGGCATCAGGCTTTGGTGCGTCCGGCCTTACCACAGTGGCTGGAGTTGACGGCGCGGCCAAAACAGTTGCCTCAGGCTTCGATGTTTCGGGGGCCGCTACCGGCTTCACGGATTCTTCCGCCCAACTGGATTTTCCAAGCGCAGACAGGACTAAAAAAATGGAGAATGCAAAGCGCAGCACTATCAATACCTCACATACCTCTTCGGACAGATCCCCCCTTGGGCTTTAATCAATTAAGGAAGATAAAAAAGCTAGTAGTTTTAGGTATTTATAGTGCCGATTTTTTCGGATTACCGATCTGTGTGATCACCTATTCGAACGGAACGTAGCTCGAATAGGGGGTCAGTATTCGCCGAAGATCTTTCAATCGATAAGGAATCCGACACTCGGCCAGCCGCATCAGATGTGCGTCCTCGCAACCGCTGCGATCCCAAACCATTTGGTAAGCCGCCAAGGCACTGGTTCGTTTGCCCAAAAGATCGAGAGCTCGCCCCAGAAAAAGAATCGATTCATAATATTCAGGTGGGCGTGGATTCAAATTCTCCGAAAAAGCGACGGCCCTTTCGAAAAAAGAGCGGGCGCGTTCCAACTCCATGGCTTTCAGGCAAAGGACACCGGCAACCAACGCCGCCTCGGTCGAAAATGAGTGGCACAAAGCGCGTTCGATCTCCGCAGCCGCGCCAGCTTCATCCCCATCAAAAGCTGCGACAAAACTCAAGATATAGGCCTGCTTGGCCAGCCGCAGAGACTCGTCCCGAAATCGGTATCCGGGAAACGCTGCGCCGGTGCGACCCTGGCGACCCGAAAAAATCTCACCGAGATCAAAATGTGCATAGTGCCGCAGATGAATCGGGCAATCGCCCTCGGCAATCCAGGCCTGCATCGAAGTCAGATCCAAAACGACCGAGCACACGTTGTAAACCTGAGAAACGGTTCGATTGATCATCTTTTCGTGACCAAACACCCCATCGACGTGCTCACTCAGGAATTGGCACGCCGAGGCCGGAGTAAGCCCCCCTTTGCGTACATTTTCTTCGAGCCTTTGTTTTCGGACTGAATTGTCCCAATTCATACGTGCGGAAGCGGCGTACCCGCTCGGCGAGCACTCTGCAGTCTGAAAAAAATTGGTATGGGCCAACACCCCACCACGGTCCTTAAGACGGATAATCCCCGATTTACGAGGGTGACACTCAAATAAAAACGCATCTCGTGCTTTTCCGTCTCCGACCAAAAATGCCCACGCCGCCGAAACGCGCGACCCCCTGAGAATATTTAATGCATCATCCAGGTTTCGCGCCTGGGCCAGAATTTGCTCGGCGATGACAAAGGGTGGAACGCCCCCGAATGAATATTCCCGGCAATAATGCTGGTGCAGAGAAACGCTCACCTGCTCCTCGTTCACGCCGGTAATACCGCACAACGGAACCCCCGAAGTCGTGAAACCGATGTAGCGCATCCCCTTTCTGGTATCCGTCATCTGAATTAACGGAAAACGATCCCAATACCCAACCCCCGGGAAATCCAAATTTCTGCCGTGGATCAGAGGCCCCTCATTGCTGAAAAAGCTACTGCAACCAAATCGGATTGGCGCCGCCGGGACAAAGGGAGAAACCGCGGCCGGAATAACCGAATGGGGACGTAGCTGCACGCTCAGGCTTAAAAGTATCGGCATCAGGTCCGGCAATACCGTCGAGGTCATGAGGGTGTTCAGGCGCGCGGAATCTCCCTGGGAAACTCCCCGGAGCAGTTGCATCACCGATAGCGGTAAGTTTCTTCGAAGCACACCCGCCAGCCCGCGATCTATAACTTGTGCTGCAACCTTCAAAGCGGCACGGTCAAAGACACTTCCACCCTTGAAGGCCAACATACGCCTCCAAAAACCCGAGTAAAATGCCGTCATTCCCTGATCCATTTCGCCGCCAACGAGTTGGGCGTGCTGTGCTCCCACCTGAAAAGGGTTGCCACGAACGTGAATAACTCGAATCGGGCGCGAAGGGTACGGGTGTGTCATGGACGATGATTTGTCAGAAGAGTATACTGGCATTACCATTTTGAAGAAATAGAAACACGTTATGGGAAGCGCGCGGACGGTCCTCGACACAGCATCGGTATTCCGAAGGGCCGTGAAAAATTCTCCTGCGATACTCCTTTTTGTGCAGACCCCGTTAGCGCTGAGCGAACTAGCCCAGGATCTCCTCGGAATTAATGACTCTGTTCAGCCGTCTCCTGCAGCCATCGCTGTCGTTCTCCCTATTCTTTTCATGCTCTCGTTTTTGGCGAGTGCCCTCTCTTTCACGGTAGTCGAACAGCTGGACCAAACGGGACAGTGCAATCTGAACGCCGCCGGGAATCGCGTTTATTCTCACCGTTTTCGTCTTCTGGTTGCCTCTTTGGCGCTGGGATGCCTTTCTGGAATTGGGCTCGTCGCGTATGTCATTCCTGGCTTGATCTTGATGACGCTGTTTCTATTTGTCCCGCACCTGATCATTGCCGATTCCCCGACGACACTTTCAGTATCTGTAACGCGCTCTAAAAAGCTGGCCTTCAAATTTGCGCCGCTTTCATTCTTTATCGTGTTCGTTTCGTTTGGGCTCAGTCTGGTCACCTTTTTACTCGGTGAGCACCTGGGAACCTACTTTGGCGCCGCTGGCTCGGATGATTTCACCCGACGCTTGGTATTATTTGCCACCCGCGCTGGATTTGCCATGATTGGCGGAGGATTCGTCGATGTATGGGTCGCATCCTATTTTCTAACCCTTCGGAGGCAGCCGTGAAGAATCTGGCAGCACGCATGGATCACATAGTTCATTCGACTCGGCATTGGGTCGAGCTCCGCTATCACCGTCGACGGACCCATTCGTTATCCATTCAAAAGGGGGTCGTCAAAGGGGTCCGATCGATGACCACGGCCGGAACCGGCGTGAGAGTTCTCGTCGATGGCGCCTGGGGTTTTTCATCGACATCCGAGTCCGATAACGCGTCCCTGGAAAAAGCCATCAAACAGGCGGTCGCGTGTGCCTCGGTAATCAGCGGACTCAAAAAAGCATCACTCAATTCACTCCCCAAGGTAAATCTGGCCAGGGGCGATTTTGAACTCCCCGGATATAGTGAACTCGAAGCAATGTCGCTCGGGGAAAAATTGCAGGCGGCCATTCGGGCCGAAGAAAACACTCGTCGCAATTCACCCATCATTTCCAGTGCCAACTGTGGTTACAGTGAGATGTTCGAAGACAAGATTGTCGCCACTTCTGACGGTGCCCTGGCCACCTCGCGTCTTGCTCGAAATGAAATGCGTCTTTCAGCGATTGCCGAAAAAAACGGAGAGATGGCAGAGGGACATCATAACGTCGGCCGGACGGGCCCGTGGGCCTGCCTTTTTTCGGAGAAATCGCTGGACGAGCTTTCACAAGACGCCGCACGCCTCGCAGTCGATCTTCTCACGGCCCCGAGGCTCCCGGGTGGAAAATCCACACTCATCCTGTCGCCCGCGATGGTGGGACTTCTGTCCCATGAAGCCATCGGACATACCGTCGAAGCAGATTTCGTTCTGTCCGGCTCGGTTGCCGCCGGAAAAATCGGCTCGAGGGTGGCGAGCGACCTCGTAACCTTGAGTGATAGCGGCACCGTGCCCAACTCGCTGACTTCCGGTGGAGCACTTCTCGTGGACGATGAGGGCGTGGAGACCGGCCGGACCGTCATAATTGAAAACGGACAGCTGCGGTCCTATCTCCACAACCGAGAGTCTGCCGCTCTATTTGGCGTCGCACCCACCGGAAATGCCAGGGCTTGGCTGTACAAGGATGAGCCCCTCATCCGAATGCGCAACACATACATTGAACCTGGCCACCAGTCTTTGGAGGAAATCATTGCATCTACCGACGATGGCTATCTGGTAGACGGGCCGCTTGGCGGCCAGGCAGATGCTACCGGCGAATTCATGTTCGGCGCTCAAAAAGTGACACGGATTCTTCACGGCAAGCTGGGAGAGAAGTTTCGGGGAGCTACAATATCCGGAACCGCGTTTGAAGTGCTTTCGACAGTGGATGCTGTTTCTCGCGAGTTTAAGCTCGACCTGGGATCGGGCTACTGCGGCAAGGGCCAACCCGCCAAGGTAGATGCGGGAGGTCCCTACATTCGGTGCCGGGCCACTATCGGAGGAATGCAGAAATGAAGTCTTCGCTAGAAAAAGAGGTTAAGATCATTGAATCGGCGGCCGGGAAACTAATGGATATGGCCAGAAAAGCAGGTGCCGATAATGCCGAGGTGTTCGCCACCTACGGTCGCAGCACCCGCATCACTCTGGAAAAGCAGGATTTTCATCTCGCCAGCTCCGATGAAGGGAATCAGCTCGGCCTGAGAGTGCTGGTGGGGGAACGGCAGGGCTTTGCCGCCTCAAATTCTTTGACCGTCACCGACCTCAAGGAAACCGCCGCGAAGGCCGTCGAGATCGCCCAGTTTTCGCCCGGAAATAGCCTTTTTGCCATACTACCGACGCGGCACGTGCCGAAGACAGCCCCCACGGAGGCACTCTGGGACGATGCGCTCGCTGACGTATCCCTGAAAACTCAAAAAGAGTGGGCTCAGATTCTCTATCAGGAGGCGGTCAAAAATCCGTTATTTCGACTCAATGACGGCTCGATTTCAGTGGGATGCGGCACAAAGTTTTGCCTCAATTCACACGGCACTCACAAAACCGAATCCCAAACCGTCGGGGCCTGGTCTCTCATGGGAATGGCAATCGACGGGGACAACATCACGAGTTTTGACTATTTTTCCAATCAGGAGACCCACGCCGCCAGGATTCCAGCCCGCCTTGCGGAATCCACTAAAACCTTTCGAGAGACGATGGTTCAAGGTCTTCGGCACGGTCCCGCAAAAAACTATCGCGGGCTCGTCGCCTTTTCACCGCGAGCGGTGCTCGAGATTATTGTAGACACTCTTGAGTTTCACCTCGACGGACGCAATGTGCTGGACGGCACGTCCCGCTGGAAGCGCCCCGACATTGGAAAAGGTGTTATCGCCGAGGCCTTCACGCTGATGGACAACCCCTGGTTTACCGATAGGGCGGGGGCCACGTTCTTTGACCGTGAGGGAACACCCACTGCAAATCGAATGCTCATTAACTGCGGAGTTGTTTCGGAGTTACTACTCGATAATTATGCCGCCAAAGGACTAAACCTAGAATCTTCTGGTAATGCGATCGGGGGCCCGACGGCAGCACCCAATGTAGGATCCCATTGCCTATGTCTCGAACCCGGGGCAGCACCCTGGAAAGATCTTTTGCAGTCGACGTCCCGTGAACAGAACGACATGCTCCTAGTTAACCGTTTTTCGGGGCAAACCGACCCTATCACAGGCGACTTTTCCGGCGTTGCGAAAGGGGCGCAGTGGCTCAAAGGGGGCGAACCCGCCTATTACGTGCGCGAAACCCTCATTTCAGGCAATGTGTTCGAATTATTAAACCATTGCCGGGGCCTCTCTAAGGAAATTGAAATTGTAGACTCTTCTCAACATAGCCCGTTTGCCATTCTAGACGGAGTATCCGTAACGGCGCCGTCGTCATAGATTACGCCATCTCAAAAAAAATCATAAAAAAGTAAAATAGCGCTTGCACTCTCACCCGCATTACCGTACAAACACCCAGCTTTTGACGCAGAGTATTAAGAATTACGTTCCCCCAAGGAACGTAAGCCCCCAACCCATGTAAGGGACGATCCCGATGCAAATCGGGGTCGTCCCTTAGTTTTTTTGACCGATTGCCCTTTCGTCAAATTCACTTTAAAAACAATAGGATGTTTGAATCGCTCACCGAAAAGTTTATGGCGTCGCTGCGCCATATCAGCGGAAAAGGGCGCCTTTCCGAAGAACTGCTGGATGAGACGTGCCGACAGTTACGAAACAGCCTCCTGGAGGCCGACGTACACGTGCGGGTCGCCAAGGATTTTGTTGATTCCATTCGCGCCAAGGCATCCACTCAGAACATCGAACGCAGCATCGATGCCGAACGCCAATTCATAAAAATCGTTTACCAGGAACTCGCTGCAGTGATGGGCGGGACCGCGATCACGCTCAATTTCCGAGTTCGACCGCCGGCAGTTATCGTGATGGTCGGGCTCCAGGGAACCGGAAAAACCACAAGCCTCATCAAGCTCGCCGAATACATCCGAACGCGGGAAAAGAAAAGTGTTCTGGTGGCGTCACTCGATGTTTATCGGCCCGCTGCGATCGAGCAACTCAAGGTGTTGGCCGACAAAACAAAGATAGCATCCTTCGATAACCCCAGTGTGAAATCGGTCCGCGACCGAGCTTTGCTTGCCAAAGAAGAGGCGATCCGCGGTCTTTACGACTGTTTGCTCGTCGATACTGCCGGGCGATTGCACGTCGATAACGTCCTCATGGATGAACTCTCCGAATTGAACTCCCTCTTCGAACCGGTGGAAACACTGTTAGTCGTGGATTCAATGACCGGGCAGGACGCGATTAATGTCGCTACTCGTTTTCAGGAACGGCTTCCGTTGACCGGAGTCATACTTACGAAGACCGATGGGGATACCCGCGGCGGAGCTGCCCTTTCGGTACGCGCTGTCACCGGTTGCCCAATTAAGTTCATTGGCACCGGGGAAAAACCCCAAGACTTCGAAGTATTTCACCCGGATCGATTCGCCTCTCGTATTTTGGACATGGGTGACATTCTGTCGCTGGCCGAAAAGGCCCAAACACACCTGTCTGCTGACAGCGCTCATGAGCTTTCCAAAAAGGTCAGGAAAAATACCTTCTCACTGGGGGATTTTTTCGACCATCTCCAGCAGATCAAGAAAATGGGATCGTTTGAAAATCTAATTAAATTTCTCCCTGGCATGGGCCAAGTGTCCAAGCAGCTCCAGGGCATGGCCCCACCTGACACCGAGCTAAAAAAAATCGAGGCCATTATTTTATCGATGACACTCAAGGAGCGCTCAGATCACAATCTCCTCGATGGAAGTAGGCGCAAAAGAATCGCCCGAGGAAGCGGCACAAAGGTAGAGGATGTCAATCGCCTGGTGAAGCAGTTTTTGGAAGCGCGTAAGATGATGAGTCGACTGACGAAATCCCCTATGGGCAAACGAAAAGCCCTGTGGTAATCATGGGGTCTTAGGAGAGCTTTATATGACCGTTATTCGATTTGCCAGACACGGCGCAAAGAAACGACCTGTTTTTCGTATAGTCGTTCAAAACAAGACCTCGCCTCGTGACGGACGATTCATCGAGCATATTGGGAATTTTACGCCAACCTTGGCGGACCCGGAAGCGGCCATGACTGTCGATAAGGCGAGATTGCAGTATTGGCTCAGCGTGGGTGCGCAAGCTTCGTCTTCTGTAAGAACGCACCTACGGAGTGTTTTTGCTGAGCTTCGCCTGCCGTCAGTGTCTGTACCCTCCTCTCCCGATGCTAAAAAAACGGAGACAAAGCATCCCGTTTCGGCCGACGCCAAGAAACCACAGAAGGGCAAGTCGGTGAAACAAGCACCTTCGACTTCTAAATCCAAAGAGGCATAGGCAATTGTGACACCGGATTCATCATCATCTTCGACCTCATCACCCGCATCAAACGAGCTCAAGCATCTCGTTGAAATCATGGCCAAGGCGCTGGTCGATTTTCCCGATCAGGTCTTTGTATCCGAAGTTGAAGGGGAACAAACCACCGTCATCGAACTCAAAGTCGCGCGGGAGGACTTGGGAAAGGTGATTGGTAAGGAAGGGCGCACTGCCAGGTCTCTACGCACCATCCTCGCCGCCGTATCTACCAAGCTCAGAAAGCGCTCCGTCCTGGAGATCCTTGAGTAGTGAAATTGATCGATATCGGAATCGTTGCCAGGCCGCATGGCCTTAAGGGCGCATTTGTGCTCGGCCGAGACGGCGGACCCGACTCCAGCATCGCCACTTTAGACGCTGTCTATCTTGAGAAAGAGAGTTTGAGCGGCCCTTTTGCGGTCCTTGAGGCTTCCAAATTAGCCAAAGGGTGGAAGGTCCATCTCGCCGGTTTTTCATCAATTGAATCCATTGAATGTTTTCGAGGTGCAGCTGTCCGCATCGATCAAGCCACAATGATGCCGCTATCGCCGAATCAATTCCGGGTCGAGGATCTGGTAGGGATGGCCACCGTTGAAAACGGCGTTCTTCTGGGGGCTATCACCGGGATTGAGTTCCTAACGGGCGCGGCCGATCGCTGGTGGATTCGTCATTCCAGCGGTTCGGACTTTTCAATTCCGGCGACCAAGGCTCACATCGTTTCGGTCGACATTGCGACGCGCACATTAACGGTTCGAAACACCGAGCAGTTTCGATGAAATTTTATTTTGTTTCGCTGTTCCCCGAATTGATTGAGCCGTGGCTAACATCCAGCATTCCGGGGCAAGCGCTGAGGAAAGGGGTCTTCGAGTTCGAAGCCCTATCCCTGCGTAACTTTGCATTAGACAAACATCGCCGTACGGACGATTCCGCCTATGGCGGTGGCGGCGGAATGGTTCTCAAGGTCGAACCGCTCGTGCTGGCGATAGAACAAATTCATCGAAAAAGCCCCAATGCCCGCACCTTGCTGTTTGCTCCACAGGGCACGCCGTTAAATATAGGGCTGATAGAGCGAACTCTCGCCAGCGATCACTCTGAATATATTCTGATCTGTGGCCACTATGAGGGCGTGGACCATCGGTTCATTGAGGGGTGGGTCGACCAGGTTATTTCGGTTGGTGATTTTGTAATTTCGGGCGGAGAACTCCCCGCCCTTCTGTTTGCCGATGCGGTCATTCGTCATTGCGACGGAGCACTGAGACAAAACGCTGCCAAGCAGGAGTCGTTCTCCCTTACGAGTAACGGTCACCGATTGCTTGAGTATCCCCAGTACACCCGTCCCCCGGAATTTCGCGGACACCGGGTTCCGGACGTCTTAATTTCCGGAAATCATACGGATATCGCCCAATGGAGACTAAACAGGTCCCTTGAAATAACCGAACGTGAGCGGCCTGATCTTCTAGCTACCAATGGCCCAACACGGTCCTTATCGAATCTCCCGGGATGAATACCTCAGCACCGATTTTGAAAGGTATCGATCACCTCGAACTCGCCGTATTCCACCCGGAAAACGCGCTAGGGATCTTAACGGGAATGGGATTCGAACGGCTCGCGGTTCAAACATTCCCTGATAACCAGGCGAACGCGACGCTACTGGGTCAAGGGTTAGCACGGGTTGTTTTGCGCCATCCGACCTCGAAACCCGGCCGCGTCGATCAGTTTTTATCTCGCCACGGAGCCGGTGTGATGGGAATTGTCATCCACTGCGAAAATGCGGTTACGGCGCTCGAAACGGCGGTTTCTCGTGGCGCCAAGATCGTGGAGCCCCCTCGCCGCATCGCCCGTGCCTTTGGCGAAGTTGAACGGGCTTCCATCGAAGGCGTCGGTGATGTTCAAATTACGTTTTTGGAACGTGCAGGAGACCTCTTTGATGATGGGTACGAGTCCCCCCCTCGACCAGCGCGGACCGAGTTCGGAATTACTCACTTCGATCATCTATCCTTTATTGTTGAGAAAGAAACGCTGGAGTCGACTGCAGAGTTTCTAATTAGGGTGTTGGGCTTTCAATTGCACGGTACAACATTCGAGGCTTTTCCAGGAACTCGCCAACATTTCCGATCGCTCGCTGTTGAGAGTGCGGATACAAAAATTCGGTTCGCGTTGACTTCTCCGGTGGGCGATAGCGCTATGGCCAGACAGTACCTCGATATCGCCCACGGGCCGGGCCTGGATCACGTTGCCCTCGGCTGTACAGATGTTATTCGGGCTTCGAAGAGTTTTTGTTCAAACCAAATTCCCCTGTGGATCGCTCCACCCAAATACTACGACTCCATTAAGAATCAACCGATCGCTAATCGGGTGTCAGAATTGACCGACCGGCTACCGCAGTTTGAGCAGTCCGGAGTGCTGGTTGATGGCGATGAGAAGGGGTACCTATTGCAATGTTTTACCAAAGACCTAGTGGGAAACGTTTTTTGGGAATTATTGGAGCGTGTGGGTAGTGATTCCATTGGGAAGTGCAGCCACCAGGCCCGCGTAGATACTACCCACTCGGACAACTCGCAACTCGGAGTACTGACCCAGGGCAAAATAGATTCTCAGGCGACAGGCCTTAAAAGTCGTACTCCCTAGCCGAGATCTGCAAAGCAACTGGAACGACCACCAACCGTGTCTCACCTGCCTTTACGTCCGCTGCCGCCACTTTCGCGTGCCCGACCGCTATTGGAACCGTTCGCGGGTTGCGATTCAAATCTCTGTCCCAAATCTCAACCACAATCTCGAGAGAGTCCTTATCGCCTTGTGGAAACTTTACATCCGGCAGCGGAATTCGAGACCAATCAACGGGTAAAACTATGAGCGACTCCCTGACCCCATTGTCGGTGGAAATTTCAAGTCGAAGGTGCACCACGCGTTCGGTAAACCGTTCATAACGAGCAGATCCCTTTCTTAACGCCTCGGGTAACTTGATTGTAAGCGAAACCGTTCCCGAGCGGGCACACCCGAACAGAACCCCCGCAGTACAAATCAAGGAACAAATCGAATTAAAGAAACGCATCGTAGACTACCTAATGCAAAACAAATACCAACGTGCGCACGCATATCCAATTGCCTGCCAGAGGTCAATAAGGTGTCAACCAAGGTCAATAATCGGTCGACAGAAGGCTTTTCGTTTCAACCTTTAAGAGCTTGGGGCACGAGCCAGCCAAACGGCGCCTCACCGGAATGGACCCAATCCAACCGCTGGAATGTGCCGGTGCGAGAAGACCCAAGGGTTTAATTCGACTACCCACACCCCCATCCAGATAGCCCTCTGTCATGAGACGCACCTTCATCCCATACTCCCTGTCGGTCGGTCCATGCAACCGCCCACCCGAAAACCGGCGCAGGTCTCCGTTACAATCAGGGTGAATATGATAAAGCTCATGAATAACCGTCTCTATTTTTTCCCTCAGCGTAAGCCGCAAGAATCTGGGTATGAGGAAGTGGATCGAATAGAGCACCTCTCGACCGCCTGAAAAAACCGGCTGAATACAATAATGGTACGCACTTGCGCCCCGGTGGACCACCCGAACTGGGCTTCCACCTTTAAATCGCAGCGGGAGAACGTAAGCAACCATTCCCGTTCGCCTGCGAGACTTGCATAGAGTGGCCAGTATCGCGAGCTTATCGGTTTGAACGTGGGACAACTCGGGGACGAAAAGCACGGCGTCCCGGATAAGTAATTCAAGTAACTCGATAAAGCTCATTTATGGACCAGCTTAAACTGGGCTGCTCAATTCGAAAAGTCAGGAGACCAAATCATGACCACTATCACGCGACCAAACTTGAAATTCATGCTCGTAACCCATCAAAATAGCTTGTTAAATAACAAATCGGAGGTTGACACTCGCGCGAGCCCATAGGAGAACCAATGGGCTTAAATCCGCAGGGCCAAAGTCAAAACCGGCGGACGAAACTAGTGGCAGGAGTGGATTTAGAATGGCTTTCGACAATTCGGAAGTGGGTTCCTCATTAGGAACTCGGACTCAAAAACTCACCCAAGAACCAATACGAGGAAGTAGACTGGTGGCACCAAAACGCAAATTCGCAATAGCAGAGCTCCCCGAACTCCCGATGGATGATACCGATCTGGAAAATCAAGGTGGTTCCTTTACTGAAGACGGCCAGACCTTTTCCCAGATGTTGGAGGCCAGTCAAAAGGGCATCCGCTTTCAGGAGGGAGAGGTCGTTGAGGGACTAGTCGTAACTATTGGGCAAGATTTCGTGACCATCGATATCGGTTACAAATCGGAAGGCCAGGTCCCTACCTCCGAATTCCTGGACAACACTGGGGAACTCATCATCGCCGAAAACGACCATGTATTGGTCTACATTGAACAGGTTGAGGACGACCACGGAAGACTGATTCTTTCCAAAGAAAAGGCCGACGTTTTGCGCGCCTGGGATGAGATCAGTGAAGCTTGCGAAAAGAACGAGCTGGTCGAGGGAACCGTCGTCGCCAAGGTGAAAGGCGGCCTTTCGGTTGATATTGGCGTAAAGGCGTTTTTGCCGGGCTCTCAGGTTGACATTCGCCCCACTAAGAACCTGGACCAATACTTGGGCAAGACCTTTAAGTTCAAGATCATCAAATTCAACAAGAAGCGGGGCAACATCGTTTTATCGCGGCGTTTACTGCTGATGGAAGAGCGCGCCCGCATGAAGGAACAGACTCTCTCCAAGATTGAGGAGGGAATGGTTACCGAGGGAACGATTAAGAATCTCACCGAATATGGTGCCTTCATCGATCTTGGCGGTTTAGATGGCCTGCTCCATATCACCGATATGTCGTGGGGCCGACTGAAACACCCGTCTGAGATCCTCAAAATCGGCGACAAGATTCAGGTAAAGGTCCTCAAGTACGACGAGGAAAAGGAACGCGTCAGCCTCGGTTACAAGCAGCTGTTGCCGGATCCGTGGAACTCGGTAGCTGAACGTTACACGGTTGGCCTGCGCGTGAAGGGTAAGGTCGTCAGCCTCACCGATTACGGCGCGTTTATTGAGCTGGAATCGGGCGTTGAGGGATTGGTGCATGTATCTGAGATGTCTTGGACACAGCGGGTAAAACACCCTTCGAAACTCGTCAATGAGGGTGACGTTGTCGAGGCATTGGTGCTCGACGTCGACACGGGAAATCGCCGAATTTCCATGGGCATGAAACAAATTGAGCCCAACCCTTGGGATCTCCTAATCGAGAAGTATCCGGTGGGGAGTAAGATTAAGGGCATCGTTAAAAACATCACCGATTTTGGTATTTTTATCGGTGTGCCAGAGGGTGTCGATGGGCTGATCCACATTAGCGACCTGTCCTGGGAGAAGCAAAACCCCGACCCCAATACTCTCTATAAAAAGGGTGATGAGGTCGATTGTATGGTTCTTGCCATTGACAAGACCGCCGAGAAATTCAGCCTTGGAATCAAGCAAATGAGCAATGATCCATGGCACTCGGTTGCCGAGCGCTATCCAACCCATACCCGAGTGATCGGCAAGGTGACGAAGGTCGCCGATTTCGGTGTGTTTTTGGAGGTAGAACCCGGAGTCGAGGGACTTCTCCACGTTTCGGAACTCGACCTCGCGGGAAAGTCCACCAAGGAAAAACTAAAGTCGATTGAGGTGGGTACTACAATCGATTGTCTCATTACCTCGGTGGACATGAAAGAACACAAGCTCGGGTTATCGGTAAGAGCTCTTGAAAAACATGAGGAGCGGGAAAATATCCGCAATTATTCCAAGCAGTCCAGTTCCAGAACCAGTCTAGGCGAGATGATGGAACAGGGGCTGGCACAAAAACTCAAAGAGGCCGCAGCCACAGTCGTAACCCAGGTGCAGACTGATGATAATAAGAATACGGACAATAATGGTTAGTCTGGGCTAAACCATGCGTCTTCTCTTAAGGCTCTTTTCTTTCTCCGCCGTATTATTCGGACTTTTTCTCTTTGGTGTTCTCGCAGTCGGAATCGTGCGTATGCTTTGGGAGTCCAAGCCCGTCAGCCAGGCGCGCGTCGAGGTGATTGAACTTACCGGCGTCATCCTGAGTTCCTCTAAATTATTGGATCAACTCGAGGAGATAGAAAACGACCCGCACGTCAAGGCCGTCGTTCTTCGCATCAATTCACCCGGCGGAATGGTAGCCCCATCGCAGGAAATGTATGACGCCGTGGTGCGGCTCGACTCGAAGAAGCCGGTGATTGCGTCGATGGCATCGGTTGCGGCCAGCGGCGGTTATTATGTCGCGCTGGGCACACGAAAAATATTTGCGAACCCGGGGACGCTCACCGCCAGCATCGGGGTGATCATGGAGTTTGCCAATACCCAGAAGCTCTACCAATGGGCGAAAATCGAACGGTACACGCTGAAGGCGGGGAAATTCAAAGATGTTGGCAGCCCGCTGAAGGAAATGACCAAGGACGAACGGGCACTCTTGGAGTCCATGTTGAACAACATCCACGCCCAGTTTATCGCTACCGTTAGAGAGCGGCGCAAGATTTCCGATATGGAACTCGCCAACTCGACTGACGGTCGCATCATGACCGGCGAGCAGGCACTCAACGCTAAATTAGTCGATTCTCTGGGAGGCATAGACGCTGCGGTTAAAGAGGCCAAAAAGGTTGCCTCGTTACCGGATGATGCCCCGGTCGTCTACCCGCAACCCAAGCGCGGCTTGTTACGCAAACTCGTCTTTGGAGACGACGACCTGGAAGAGCAAACATCTCTTGGAGTTCATTTTGGGAAACTCGAAGGTATTCTCGATTCAGTTTGGCAGTCGACGTTACCGTCGGGATATCGCGTTTGGATGCTGGCCCCAATTCGATAGTTTATCAAACCCAAATACCGCGGCCGCATTGTCATGGAAAAAAGCCTGTCGGTGCTCCGCGGGAATAGCGCTCGCAATCGCCTTAATATAAGGACTCAAACGTACGAGCGGCCAATCGCTGCCGAACATCAACTTCTTCGGATTCTCAACGAAGTGCCAGGCCCAGCGGACCGGCTTCACCACGAGCTCATCCAGTGATTCTATCGAGGATTTCTCTATCTCTCCGATGACGAGCGCCGAAAGATCCGCGTACACATTGTCGTTTTTGTAAACCACCTCGGCCGCCGTCTGAATCCACGGGTTTCCCAGGTGGGCGATGACGAATTTCACCTTGGGATGACGAACGGCAATTTCGTCGATTTGTAAGGGATCTGCATATTTAATCAGAGCCATTTTATCGTAGGTATCCCCCGTGTGGAACACAACGGGAATCCCATGGCGTTCGGCCAGCCGGTAGTAGCCCTTGTACGCCGGATCTGTCGCATAAACGGGGATATAGCCGAGGTAAATCTTAAGACAGTGAATCCGATCGTCTCGAATCGCATCCTCATAGTCCTTGAGTCTCGCCTTGGGTAATGCAGCACCACAGACCGCAACCCTGGTTTTCCCCAAAACGGTGCGCTTGCGCGGGATGGGCGCCGACTTCGGGGCGTGGATGACCGCGGCAACGACTCCGTTCGCGACAAACTCCGAATTCGTTTCGACGTCCGGACCCCAATCCGAATACGTGCTTCCCGGAAAATGGGCATGGGCATCGATGATTCGATGGGGTAGCGAATTCGACAAAGGAGAGTCGAGATGATTGGAAACACTGGGCACGTGAGTACAGGCGACGAGAACCAGAGAAAGAGCCACAAAAATCTTCATCTAACGAACTCCCATCAATAGATATTCATCAACTAGACCACCCATTTTAGAATAGACATATCCCATTTGGAAATCACTTTATCAGCGACAATGAACCGCGCCCAACACGTAGCACTCCTCGCCCGCTGTGATTCAGACACCCAAAAAAAGGTAAACTACCGGCTCTCCAGCTGCAACCAACAAGCTTAGCCAGCCACTCAATTTTCATCGCTGTGCGCTAAAAATATATCGCCCCCCGCACAGATTTTTATTGCTTATCTTGTGTATATTCAATTATAAACATATACAAGACTAAAATGATGACTCCAGAGCAACTTTCAGCATATAGAAAACGAATTCGGATTTTGGTAACTCAAATTGATCGTTTGTCTTCACGTTGTCTGTTTAGCGATCCGATCATTCGAGGCACTCCCGTGGAAGTGATGCGCACTTGCGGAAAGAAGAGTTGTAAGTGCATGAAAGATCGCAAGGACCGTCACGGGCCTTACAAGGTGGTATCAGTTATCCGGGATGGGAAACAGCGCCCGATTCCGATCGGCAAAGATAAGGTGGAATTATGGTCTTTGGTTCAGCGGTATCAGTTTCAAGTAGAAAAACTTTCCGAATTAAAAAAGAGGACCTTGGAGTTGTCTGATGTGGTCTGGGAAGTTATTGAGAAGCGGTTGCAACAATTTCCGTAATAACAAATGGGGGACGATTTTGAATTGCCGCAAGTTTACACCCAAGACGGGAAGAGTGTGATGGAGAGCTTACACAAGGGGGAGATAGATTACGCCGCGATGAGCAAGTGGCAATTTCCGGATGAGTTTTTTTGTTTTGCACTCGATGCCGGTTTTTTTGAATTCGTTGAGCGCTCTTATCCTAATCCAAGAAAAAGGAATGAGGTCCCGATTTGGTTTCTCACGAGCTGCCAACTTTTGATGCGCTTGTGTTTGTCCACTCGATACGACCAGTTGAAGTATTTTTTAAATGCGGGATCCATTTTGACACGAGTTGGGTTTAACGTCAGAAATCCATCGATTGGCTTTAACGAAAAAAACAAGAAGCCTCGCAAGACTGCTGTTGATTCCGATACTGTGAGGAAGTTTTTCAAGGATACGAACCCTCAGGAAATTCGCAACTGGTACAACGAAAGCGTCCAAGGTTGGTTTCGCGGGAAAAGAGCCTTTGAGGAAAAGGGGCTATTCATTTTGGACCAGACTCATCTTGTGGTCCCCGACAATCCAAGTTATCAGGGCACCACTCGCCTGCCTGTCGATGAGCATGGGCAGTGGTATCCAAGTTATAAGAAATTCACTGAAGAGCAAAAAAAAACATTGCCCTATCATCCCTGCTACTCTTTAAGCCTACTTTTACATGCCAATCCAACTGGAGATTTGTTTCATATCGCGGGCTATGAGTTTGGGCCCGGCGGTGAAGATGAACTCGTCCAAGCGAGAAGGCTCCTTCCCGATTTTTGTCGAGTATACCGAGGAGTGATGAAAGAACTGATTGTGGACCGAGGCTACATCGATGGCGGATGGATTGGGCAAATGAAGACAGATTTTAATGTGGATATACTCATACCACTCAAGGCAGGGATGTCTGATTTCCAGGATGCTCTAGAAATTGCCGAACGCCGGGGACACTGGGAGATAACCGAATGCGAAAAGGACAAGTCCGGAAAGATCTTAAGAGAAACCAATACGGCAGAAGTGATGGAGATGGATCTGTGGGAATCATGCCCATTGAAATTGCATGTTTATGTTTCGAAAACAAAACGATGGGACGCAGAGAGTCAGGAATATGAAAGCTACACCTGGGCGCTGGCCGCGACCAAGAAATATTCAACAGAAAAGGCAGCCATCGAACGCTACGGCCTGCGTACTCAAATCGAGGAGCGCAATCGCCAGCTCAAGCTCATTTGGCAAGTTGCTAAATTCACTTCCCCCGCTCCAGGGCTCATGGAGAGCCATATCTGTTTCACTCTTCTAACCTACTCGCTTCTCCAGCTTTATCTGCGGCGAAACGATCTTAGGGCACAAACTCAGATGACCATGAACAAGTGGCAGCAGCAAGAGCATCTCAATGGCGATACAGTTATCGTTTACGCTGGCCAATCCTTCGGCGCATT
>CAZRVZ010000025.1:0-5246 GCA_964603655.1 uncultured Pseudobdellovibrionaceae bacterium
CTTCATCACGTTTTTGAAATCTCCAACAGGAAGACCCGACAAATCGGCGAAACATCGTTCCATATGTTTTTTCGGCAATCCTGTGAGTACAGCGGTCCTTCCTTCCTCAAGGTTGAGCGCGAGTTTCATAATGTCGTTTCTATGTTTCTTTGCCTCACTGTCGTTTTCCCCACGGTCTTTGATATCATTATAGGCACGCGCTTTCAGGGGGATAATGGCAGCCTCCGTTGCCACCGAGTGTTTTCCAATGAGCTTGCGGTTGTTTTTAATAAGTTGAAAATATTCCTCTTCCAGTAGGATGGCTGACAGCCTTCCGGCTCCTGGGTCCATCTTTACTGGGATGACATGCTGCTTGTCGGCCAGCTTTAGCTGTTCCATATTTTTAGAAAAAACTTCAATCTGTGCTGGATAGTCCGTATTCTTGGGCTTACGAAAACGGTAAAAGTATGGCACACCGTCAGCCTTCTCCTGAATTTCATAGCCTGCTTCCTCAATGTATCGTTTTAGTTTAGTCGTGAACGGCTGCGGTGAATTAGTAATGATCACGAGATCAATGTCTTTGGTTGGGCGAAACTCCTGGCCCGCCTCCCTCATGAGAACGGTGCTGGCAACTCCGCCAATGATTACAAACATCTCGTTCACGTCACTGAAAAATTCGGCAAAGTGGTTCAATCCCTGAATGTCAGCCATTTGATTCTCCATGAATGGGGAGGCCGATTCGCTTCATGACTCCCGCTAGTTCAGTTTGGACCCGCTCGTCGGGTTCCGATCGCAATGTCAGGTACAGAGAAATAGGATCGATCGTCTTATCGTTTGAAAACAACCACGGTTTTCGATTCCAAACCTCAATTTTATAGGATGAACTCTCAGAGTCCAACGACTGGAGGCTGTTTGGATTCTTAGATTGGAAAATATCCCGTCGATATATTGCAATGGTCTGTTGGCGATCCTCTGCTAGCAATGATTGCTTGGAAAGGGCACTTAGCCCGGCAAGCGCCCATGGGACATTAGGTTTAGTATCTAAATACTTGATGGATTGAACTGGGTTCCTGAGTATTTTTTTCGCTGATTCCCACAAGACAGCCCTCTCCTCAAACGAAAGTAGCTTCCTCCGGCCTACAATTTGTAACTGGCAAAGTCCGCGCTCCTCAAGCTCACGGATGGCTTTACTTGCCGTCATTACAGAATGCTTCAGGACCTTGGCCACTTCGGCACCTATCTTAGATTGAAACCGAGCGCCTAGAAGTTGTCCAACTAGGATGCTTTCGGCGGCTGGGGATAAGGGTTTCGAATCTGGCACAGAATGGCTCCGAGTTGGTTCTTTCCTTAGATGAGCTAGTAGGAACGGCAGATAGAGCTGTCGACCGACGACCACAAACGATATTCTCCGTTTAACCAATCGTTCAGCCGTTCGTCCGGGGAGCTGGTCAAAAACTAGTACCAACGGGAATTGAGTCCGTTCCTTAAGCGTGGCGAGTTGTCTCTCCAGAACGGGCACAGGAAATTCCTTAGCCCGATCCCCTAACAAAAAGAGGCAATCGGTACCAAGCAGGCGCCCCTTTGAAATTTCAAAACTCAATTTAAAATGTTGGGATAACCCTGGGATTGCCCCCCCCGGACGCCACTCTATTAACCCTCCAAGCGTCTCCTCTACATAGCGATTTAGTTCTTTTCTATCCACACCCCCAATTATAACCCAAATTCGGTATATGTAAATATGTTAGTTTAGATATACCGATTGTTATTTATAATATTGATAATACTAGTTATTATTTGAATATTTGCGATCCAAATAAGTTGGCCCAAGCGCCTACTGGCTCATTCCCCACTCCGCCTTTTATAATTGAAATACGAGCGTCGAGAGAGCCCCATCTCCTTGCGAAACCTGATAATCTGTTCTTCTACTGGCAGCTCAGTCTGTGTAAGGAGTTTAAGGGTAGCTTCCGGGGATTTCTGGCCAGTGAAAAGTCTTTCAAGTAAAAGTTCCCATCGCTCAGGGAATTGCTCCGAGAGCTCGTACCCCAAACGGAGAGTTCTCAAGTTGACCTTAGCAAGGGGGCTTATTTTTGAAACCAAAAATGTCGCTACCCTCACCGCCATTTCGGCGTTTGAATATATTTCCCGGTTTTGGGCCGCCGACTGGAGAAGGTTAGCGCGTTCTTCATCACTGTAGGGGGGACATTATCAGTGGCTAATAACAGGGTCTGTTGGTATTATTAGTATAGTCGTATAACTTTTATTACGACTTCCTCCTGTCGCTTTTTACTTCGATTTTTGGAGTTAAAGACGACTTAAAAGTAATAGCCACCCATAAATTTCAGCGCGTAGAGGTGGTGGGTGGCATCGGTGGCGAGGTTGTATCTAAGACTCATCCCGAACTCTATCGGCTCGCTGGGCACCACCAGAGAAACCCCGATTATTGCAAAAACGAGGTTTCCGGAATTATCCACCGCAGCCTCGGAGATGGTAGTCGTTTGAGTCATCGACAAAACTTTAAGGTACTGGGCGCCCATGTCGACGCTCCAGTTATCATCGCCCACAGGGACCTGGCCCATGATTTCTGCTCCAAAGTAACTGCCCGTGTGAGTGGCCTCAATTCCCGGATCGGAGAGCGCCCCCGATGCTTTTACCGTTCGTGTGATGCTCAAGTTTTCAAAACTCGGCATGAGTCTGATGCGCATCGCCCTCAGATCTAGGGCGGCGCTCACCCCCACTCCCCAATCGGCCCCCTTGGAAGCTTCAGGTGCGTCTGGAACTTGGGACCACAGGCCGCCCAGTGCTATCGTAACTCCATAAGCGATATTTCGATCGCCCGCGACTGCACGTCCGGGCTCGCCCAGACATTTGTCCAAGGTAAATCCCCGACAGGCATCGCCCTCGACGAAGACAAACCGCTCTTTCACTTCACCCACCGATACTTCAGTGCCCAAGCGCAGGCGGCATACTACCTGAGCACCCCGCACAGGCGCATCAAACACCGGGCAGTTGCGAATGAGAGTCCGGGCAAACGCCACGTTGGGCCAAGCGGCGAGAACCACGGTAAGGATGACGGCGACGTTCACCGCGAGAATCGGCAAGAGACCCCCAAGGTCATCACTAACCATATCAAAAATAGCGCCGAACTGGCGGTAGCGGCCATGGGTGTATTTTGCTGCACATCATCACCTCCCGCTACCGCGCATCCACGAAGTCCCGTCTCGACGACACCCGCTACGGGGTCCCGAAATGCATCGGTAGTTCCACCCAAAAAGCGCACATTTTTATAAAAAATTTCCCGAATGAGAGAAGCATTCACCCCACTATTAAGAGATTTATCGGCCTGAACCAAAGCCTCGACTGCCTCGAAAAAACTAGGCCTGGTGGAGAGGAAAAACTCCGACCGCAGCGCGATCTTGTCGGTGCTCGTCGCCCCGATTTTTTTTCTCAGATCCCACAAGCCACTAGCCCACGAAAGTCCGGAATTATGAGGATCGATGTCGGTATTGGGATCGGACGGGTTGGTGATATTTTGATAAACTCGAACCTGACTCAAGTCGCGAATGACACCAGAGCACTTTTGAAAAGCGTACGCGCCGATGCGGGTCACATCGGATCCGGACCCATTCGGGTTTGACTCCTGGGAAACATGACTCGCGGCAAAGTAGTCCGAATACCCCTCATGGAGCGCGTCCCCCACCGATGGAGTCGCCGACGTTCCGGGCTCCAGTTCGGCAATCAGATCGGTAACATAATGCTGGTACTCGTGAACTACGACTACAGCCTCACGCGCCAGATCATAAAGCTGGACAGCTCCACCACACGAGGGGGAGTTTACGGCCCCGGGACGTAAAAAAATCAGGCACCGCTTCATGGCAACCCCGTTTGCGTCCGTGCCACAGCTCAGCGGATAGTAGGCCGCATTATTAGCCTCGTCGGTGGCGACGCCATCATTGTCAAAATCGAGCCTCATGGCATTTATCACCACTGCCAACGGATCGGTCGAAAAGCCGCCGGACAATCCCATTTCGGAAAAATAGCGATCCAGTCGCGTGCGAAATTTAGTCAAGTGGAAATAGACGTTAACGGCATCAAATCCCTGATTCGCGCAACTAGTCGCATTTCCCGTACAGGTGTGCGAATAGACGGCGGGACTTTCGCTAAAGCCGGTCACTGCTGTAAAATCGGTATTGGGGTCTACATGCACCGCCGTCACGGCGCTGGTGTTTTGGTCCCGCTGTACCACAAATTGACCAGATGCCAGCCCGGTCGATCCGGTGAGGCCGGTCAGTGTGACCGCTGTTGCACTGGAGACGAGCGGACTCACCTCGTACCCCTTCACGGCCCGGGTCCAGAAATCTGAAATCCCCCAGGTGCTCAGTGCATCCCCCACATCCACGGCCCCCCAAAAAAATGCCGGATGATAAACACCCGGATCGGACCAGAATGTTTTAAGGTCTCGGATCACGCGGCCCAGCAAATCGACGATAAAATGGCGGTGCCAACCAGCTCTTGCCACCCAAACATCATAGTTTGCGCTGAATACTCCCTCTTCCAGGAAATAGACAGGTTCGACGGAAACTCGGGTCCCAGGAAACCGCCCCTCAAACCGCTCGCGAATAGGGTCCGCGTCTTCTTCCGACGCAAACCCATCAAAGCGCCCACTGGACTCCCCAGTAAACCCGGAAACCCAATCTACATAACCATCACGGTGATAGGCGATCCGCTTTCGGCCGCCCACGACGCGTAACCCCCGATGCCTCAATTCGAAATCAAACACACGGTGCGAATCCAAAGAGGACACCTTGAGCCGTAACCATTCGTCGCCCTCAGCACCGCCCAGGTAGCCCCTGATCGCAGTAGCTTCGTCGTCGCGCGCAGAAAGGACAGCCGGACGCTCGAATGCCGCCAATGCCGCCAATGCCCATAGGTCGGCGAAAATACCGACTAGGTGCAGGGTAATTGAGTTAAGCACGAGTAAAAATAATACCATCGCACTTTGATTAACGTCACTGCCCCCTCAAGTTTTTGCGACGTTAGCATCGATTCAAAATGCCACTCCGCATCGTAGACTCTCGTCAAACATTACACCCAAGCAGTTCCTTAAGGGCCCGCCCAAGAATAACTTTACATTTTGGCGCGCAGATTTGGCCCAGATTTGAACGATCCGAGCTCACAAAACTTGAGGCATATCTCGACGATATGTTGAAAGTTTTGTGAGCGAGCAGCGTTCAAAGATGGGCCGAAGATGCGATGTCCAAAATGTAAAG
>CAZRVZ010000026.1:0-4820 GCA_964603655.1 uncultured Pseudobdellovibrionaceae bacterium
AATGGTAAGTGTCGAAATAGCTAAATCGAAAACAGGTGTTTCAGATCGGTTTTTTTGAGTCCGAATGAATCGGTCAATACCAGCAGGTCCGCTTCGGATTCGCCGACCAGCTCAATCGAAGGGCAAACCCACTGCCAGCCGGCGGTGGTTTTTCTAGTCACAAACTTGAAGTGCTCGCTTCTAAGCGGAGAGATGATGTTTGCGAACGACCTCCTGAGATTTTCCCCCGGCTGTCCGAGACGTTGAGTGAGATCTGGAAACCGCGAATTGAGTTCGGCTAGGTCGTCCGGTTTGGAACGACGGATTATGTAACGCATCGACATGCACTAGTTATAATCAATTATATGGGTGGTGACAATTGAGTTTGGAGGGCGTTCAAACGCCGACCCAGTGGAATTATTGGAACTTGAAGATGAGTGCCAGTGCCAGCTCCATGACAATCAAAATGACGATGAGTGCCTCGGCGACAATAGCCCTGCGAGAGGCGGTGAGGTCGGCCATAATCTCGATGTTGTCCTGAACGAGGGTGAGTTTGCGATCCAGGGTTCTAAATCTGAGATCGATATCGAAGTTGTTTTGAAGTTCATCAAAGAGCTTTCCCAGCTCCTTGTTTTTCCAGGTTTCATCGGGCGGATCCAAGATCGAGACATTGCTGATAATATTCTGGCGGGTGCTCGCCGTGGACCCAATGATCTTAAGGAGCCGCTTGTTGCTGAAGGGGACCACCCCCCACTTCGCCAGATCATTCATCAGGGCCGAGGTGTCAAAGAGCATCCGTTCCGCCCGAACCTCGAAGTATTCCAGCGCTGCCGACTGACCGAGCGTTAATGCGGTGAGACGAATGTGCTCCAGCGTGATTTTACGGGTCGCCGCAAAATCGTACTCCACCCGGGTCCCCCCCTCCATTTCGGCAAATGTGAATGACTCCGTCGTGGGCTCTGGAACCGGGTTTCCGAGCGCAACCCGAAGCTTGTCGAGCTCCCGCTCTACATCGAGCTTTTCCATGTTGAAGGACACGACACAGCCAAAGCGGTATACGAATAAATAATTATTATCCCCGTATTGAAGCTGTACCTCGTGAGGGGCGGCATGAATTATTTTTCCGGCGAGGATGTTTCGAATGCCCTTGAGTCGAATCGAATCGTAAAGATTGTACGCGTTTAGTTGATACGAAGTTTGCACCGACCCACTTTAGCCTCGGGCACATACGCACTCAAGGCTCCGTGCGGGGTTGAAACGCGTCAGACAGAGCGAGCCAGTGGAAGATGGATGCGCACGGCGTTGTAACCCCGCGTAACGGCGGTAATTAAGGAAGGGCGTACAATGGATACATGAGGATGAGAACTCCCAAAGCCTACCTGCTCTTCATTCTGATGGGAGTGGTCGGGGGCAATGCAACTGCATTTCAGGTGTTTGGAAAGGGGGCCTATTCAAAATATTATTACGATGAGACGCAGTTCGAGGAAAGTATTTCGGGCAGCACCGGTATCGCAATCAGCATTTTCAAGGGTGTTCGAATCGAGGGCAGGTATACGCGGATTCAAAAATTTGAGAACCAGATCGATGTGAACCTCAATCGAACGACCAAGACGGTTATTTTCAGTCTTGGGATGGACATTGATTTGGCTGGTAGTAGGAGCTCGTTCCAGCCGTATGTTTCAATTGGTGCCGGTGTTTTGGAGAATGCGTTCACCTACCGAGTGGTGGATCCAGGGCAGGACATTGTATATAAATCTCGCCAGAGGATGTCCGGAAATCTGGGTCTGGGATTCCGTTGGGCCATTGGTCGATTTGCCGCCGTTGAAATTGAAGCCATGGCCTATACGACCGACATCGACAAGCCCAAGCCGATCATCAACTCACACATCACCGCGGGCCTGCGATTATTTATCGGATAATTGGCCCCGCTCCCGCATCCATTTATAAAATTCCGCCTCTTTACCCCGCTGCGAGGGTTCGTAAATTCGGGTGGTCTGTAATGTTTCCGGAAGGTAATGGGCCTTCGTCCAGCCATCCGGGTGATTGTGGGGATAGTCGTAGCCGTTGCCATAGCCCCACTCCTTCATGAGCTCAGTCGCGCCGTTTCGAAGGTGCAGGGGGATTGCTAGGTTTCCTGTTTTTTGGACAATCTCCTGAGCCGAGTTTATAGCCGTGTAACTTCGATTACTTTTTGGCGCACAGGCTAAATAGGTCACGACCTGTGCCAATACAATTCTTGCCTCTGGCATTCCAATCACGTGAACGGCCTGCATTCCAGTCGTTGCGATGACCAGGCCGTTAGGGTCGGCATTGCCCACATCTTCAGAGGCGAGAATAATCAGGCGGCGGGCGATAAATACGGGGTCTTCGCCCCCTTCGAGCATTCGTGCAAGATAATAAACGGCCCCGTGGGGGTCGCTGCCTCGGATGCTCTTTATGAACGCTGAAATGGTGTCGTAGTGGGAATCGGCATTTTTGTCATAATACAGCGACTGAGAGTGTGACAGCTTTTCAAAGTCCGCCAGTCCGATCGGGTGGGTTGAGTCGCGGGATAACAGGAGGTTTTCCAAAAGGTTGAGGGCGCGGCGAGCATCACCGTTAGCAACCTGGGCCAGTCTCGAAATCACCCCGGTCTCTATCTGAGTATCGGCCGGAACAGCATTCGTAATTACCCGTTCTAATTCCGTCAGTGAAAGGGGATTAAAACGGAAAATGAGACTGCGAGACGAGACGGCGCTATTGACCTCAAACGAAGGGTTCTCGGTCGTGGCACCGATGAATCGAATGCTTCCCTGTTCCAGATACGGAAGGAGGACATCCTGTTGTGCCTTGTTGAGTCGGTGAAACTCATCAATAAAAAGGATATGGGCTTTGCGGCCTGTTTTGAAATCGCCGTACGATTTTTCCAAGTACTCCCGTATCTCCTTCACCCCCGTGTTGACTGCTGAAATCGTATGAAATGGCCGCCCCGTTTCTCCGGCGATGATCCAGGCCAACGAGGTTTTTCCGGTCCCCGGCGGACCCCAAAAAATAAAACCGGACCAACGATCCGATTTGAGAATATTCCTAAACCGATCGTTGAGGATGTGTTCCTGGCCAACGATGTCGGTGGTTTTTTTGGGGCGGCGACGTTGAGGTAGTGGCGCGTCGCCAACGGTGCCGTAGGACGGCGTGATTGAAAATAATGTAGGCTCGTCTCGATCCATCGCCCCCTTCTAACAGCGCCGGCTCCGACCGGCAATGCGCGGTCTTGAATATATCGTTACGCTGAACGAAGATGGGAGCGTGATTAGCGCAAAGCCTAAGTTGCTCTCCTGGTATGTGACGAAGCTTTTATCGAGAGACATCGTTGGAAACTTTGTTCTAGGCACGGTGATATTTTTATTCATCATGCTGATGTTTCAGGTTATTCGGCTGAGCGAGTTTTTGGTTGTTCACCAGGCCGGTATTGGCGACGTGGGTAAGATGTCGTTGGCTTTACTCCTTTCGTTCGTTCCGATTGCGGTCCCGGTCGCGTTTCTTTTCAGTGTTCTCATGGGGGTTTCGCGGGCAAATTCTGAGGGCGAGATTTTGGCGCTGCAGGTGGCGGGCTTTAGCCCCGCCCGTATTTTTCTTCCCCTGGGAATCTTTTCGTTGGTAGTGGCGGCGGTGAGCGTTTATTTGTCGATGTATCTCGTTCCTAGAGCCAACCGCAGTTTCGAGTTGAGGGTGGGGCGCATCGATTCGGCACGCGTGATGGCCAGTATCAAGCCCGGTGTGTTTATGCACGGCTTCTACGGCCTCACGTTGTTGTGCCAGCAGGTAAACAGTGAGCGCAACCTGATGAAAAAGGTATTCATCTACGACAATCGGGATAGTAATATCCCTCTCGCGATAACCGCCCAAGATGGGAGTCTTCAGGAGTTCGCGCAAAAGGGGATTCGAACGCTGCGTCTTCGCAATGGCAATATCTACGTCGAAAGACCGTGGTCCGGGGGCAATCAACAGATTATCAAATTTCAAGTTTATGATATTAACCTCGAGCTGGGCGGGGGCGATTCTTTCTGGAGAGATTTTAGCGCCCCCTCGTACACGTTGCCCCAGTTAAAACAACGTATCCTGGAAGCTGGCAGCGATCGGCCCGTCTTTCGAAGACTCCAAATTGAGTTACACCGTCGTTATTCGCTCGCGCTCTCGGTGGTGGCATTTGCGTTAATGGGATTCGGCATTGGGTGTCGTAGTCAACGGGGGGTGCGAAGTGGTGCCATCGTATTGTGTCTATTGGTGGGCCTGGTCTATTGGCTGGCCTATCTCGCGGCGACGGCTCTGGCAGTGACCGGTTGGGTGCTGCCCTGGCTCGGGATCTGGTTGCCAAATTTTCTGCTCCTCGGATTTGGTTTGTTTATGTTTAAACGTTTGTATCGGTGAAAGCATAAGGATTTTTAACCACACAGTTGAAGTGTGTTACAGAAACTAGCAATGAAACGGAAGGTCGCGCTCACTGTTTTCATCATTGCCCTTTTGGCAGGCGCGGATTACCTGCGGTTTCGTCGACAGGTGGGGGGGGACTTTTTTGCCGGATGGGTACTCTCCCGCTATGTGCAGTCGACCCAAGATTTGGATGCCTTCGCCGTGGATTCCATGCCGCTGAGGTCTCTGGGGGGACCGTTATTTCTGCCCACCACCTTACCAATTCGATCGGGGGATCGGCCGCAGATGATCCGCGGTATGCCTCACCGTCAGACAACACAGAAAACCGATAGCGAGTTTCAGTCCAGGGTTGAGGCTACGATCTTTTCTCCGGATCAATTCCGAAACTTGCCGATTCCGGTGGCCAGAGATTCTCTCTGGGAGTTTACTGG
>CAZRVZ010000027.1:0-22873 GCA_964603655.1 uncultured Pseudobdellovibrionaceae bacterium
ATCGATCGAACGGCCATTACTCGCTCGCTCGTCGACAATACCCGGGGACAGATCCGCAACCTGTAGATAGGCTTGGGAAACCACACGAAAAGCGGTCCCTTTTTTCAGGCTCTCGTCAAATCCCTGTCGATCAAATTGTAGGGCAATGTGTCCACTTGCATCCTCATGCCCATCCACAATAACCTTCTCCCCATTAACTGGTGGGAGCGGAGCAATAGAAACTGCAACCTCCGTATCATCGATTGCTTCGCGAAGCTTGGATAGTTCATGCGATCTTAATTTCCCGCTACCCGCAATCACTCGGTAGGCTTCGTTGCCCACTATTTTGAAGTCATTTGCACCCTTTGGTGGCGCCGCAAATGTCGCGATCGTCCAAAGGATACCACCAGCAACCATTTTATATTTCATTTTGTCCACCATTTCTGCATTCACTACTCACCTCTTTATGGATTATACGAATTGAACCACACGTTCACTACCGGCAGTGGAAACTCACCGCCACGGCGTGCACGACGCTTGAATGTGGACCGCTCACGGAAGGAATTTCCATGTGTATCTACACTCAGTTTATTGCTCTCAAAATTGAGATCGATACTCGTGATACCGAGTTGGTCCAGGCTAAAAAGTTCTGCGGTTTGCGAACGTCCGTCAAGGTTACCGTCCAGCCAAATTCTGAGGCGAGGCCAGACCGCATCACTGCTGTTGATGGTCTTATCTGCGTTGGCATCAAAGATTGCTAAGACCACAAACCCATTCGCTTGATTGGGATTGGTGACATTCATGCCGAACAATTCCGTGCCGTTGTTGATGGTTCCGTCCCCGTTTCTATCCAGGCATAGAAACCCATCGTCAACCGTTCCATCATCGTTTGCCGAGACCCAACCTGTGTATTCCGGTATTCCATCCGCATTAACGTCAAAACGAATTCCAGTCGAAGGTCCCGACAGCCTTATTTTGTCTCCGTCTGTATCGAATATGAGCGGATCGGACGTTCTCCTAACTTCGATCGCAACCAAGGGATCTCTACCCGCCATGATGGCAGCGTGCTCTTCTCGTGTGGCCTCCTGTACCCAAAAACCATCTGTGTTATAGCGCCACGGCAACTTTATCTGAGCATTAGTCTCTTCCGGCATGATTTGAATAGTCCCGGATTTGGGCTCATCCTCACCCGCTTTTGCCTTGTGGTTCTGCACCCGATGGAGGCCGTTATCCGTGACAACAAAGTTTTGTCGGGTAACCGCATTAGTCACCAACTTTCCATGCGCCATAGCCGTAAAAGGCGTGTGGCCCGGTCGAACGGTCCCAGAGGGAATGACATCGTCTGAGATGATCCTTGAAAATGGATTTTCCACTCGCCGCACACTGAATTGTGACTTTGCATTTTCATTAAATCCGTTGAACTCCACGGAAACCGGATCCTCAAAAGCCATCGCATTACTCAGCATTATAAGCGCCATAATTCCAATAAACGAATTCATCATGGTTCTCTCCTTGACAACGTTTTCACCCTTTATAGGTGAATCGACACCAAAAACAATCCAACCGAGCACTAAACGTTTCAACAAATTGAAACATCACTCCAGGTTCTCCGAGAGCTCGGTGGTTATTTTTTTCGCCTGCTTGGGCTTAAGTCTTTCCTGGGTCTCGTCACCATCCCCTAAGTTCTCTTTAAATTCTCCCTTAGCCATGACTTTACTTCGACCCGTTCGAGCATCACGATCAGGCGTACCGAGGAGATCCTCCAGCCATTCTGGAAGAGGAAGGTCTTGTAACTCGGCAAGCTTTCGTTTCCGAGTCGGGGTGGGAATCAAATCGAGATCGGTCACTTCATTGCCCCGAGGAGATTGGGTCAGTGTTTGTAGGGGATTTGTCGTGGCGAGAGCTGGCCCGCTAATGGTTGAGACCGATGGCTGCGCGGGTGTGGCTTGCCGAACGGGTGCCGTCTGAGCGACTTGTGTGGGAGTAACCGGAGACGGGCTGCCTGTGGTCGCACCAACGAGAGGGGCAGTGGGCGTAGAGGCAACTTTGCGTAGCGCAACAAGAGAACTCACGTTGATTGAACCGAGGGCGCCCGATTGAAATCGCTTGGCGTCGGCCAGCGTTTCCAATGAAAACAGACTGGTTGCTGCCGTGTAGGTACACGACCAGCCGGACCGCATGATTCCCGGTATATTGGTTAGTAAGTCGTTACCGCATCCACTGGCCACGGCGACCAATTCACCGTTAGTATTAAATAGGGGTGAACCCGATTCGCCGGGCTGATCTGCTAGACCGCCCCACGCCTCGTGAAGCAGATATCCCATTCGCTCACCAAGATTCGGAGCGTAGTTATAGCCCGCGACCTTATTGCCCGCACTTTTCTTTTGCTTGGATGAGGCCTCCCACCCGACCGGCGTAACCTTATCTTCGATAGACATCGGTTGAGTCGCAATCGAAACGCCTGAACTTGCCGTTCCACCAGGAAAGTAGACTAATGCAAAATCGTAAGTGTGATCCGTCTTTGCTGAAAGACTTGCGTTCGCATGGGCCGAGACACCCGTCGAGCGAGCGCCCGCTCCTGGTCCAGCCAGAATATGCACTCCACCCGTGCGAAAGTTTTCTAGACAATGAGCGACCGTTGCCAGCACAGCGTCCTCTCCGGAGCTGGACGTCAGCCACGTACCATTGCACCACGAGCCCCTGCTTTCGAAGGCGACGACGGATCCAAATCCCGATTCCAGTCTTCCGCCTCGCATCGCAAGGGCTTTGGTAGCTAAGAAAATAGTCAGGAGAAGGGTTTTTTGCAGATGATTCACGGGGCCTCCTCATCATCTTCACCAGGAAAAATTCCTTCCAGATAAGGAAACATTTTTCCAATGGCGCAAAGTCCGTTGGCTCCGCTGGCTTTATGGGAAGGTTCAAACCTCTCCACCTTTCCGTTTACCTGATGGTAATAAAACACATGGGATTTGGGGTCGGTGACCGCATCCGCTACCGCTGGATCGGTGACCTTTGAGATTCTGGTCCAAAAGTTTCCCACGGAAAGAGAGTTGAAATAAAGTCCCAGAGGACTTGATACATCGGCGCTTTTGGTGATCAGTGCGCCCTGGTTACCTTCGATAAACGCCTGATTACAGCTGTCGATGTAAAGCAAGGGCCCCGGGTGGTCTTTCATCGATAGACTTATTTTTCTCACCTCTTTTTTTGCCGCATCCTTTTTGGCTATTCCCACCACTGGGCTGTTGGGTGAAGCCATGCACTGTACTCTTGGATTAAACACCAACCCGAAGGGGATTGTTCCATCGGCGGCCATAAGGGGCTTTGCGATATCAGGGCGAAGCGCCAAGGAATCGTAGGCCCACACCGTCACGGGCAGACTCTTTTCGGGGTCATCCCAGGCGTCTTCGGGATCGGGATATTCTTTGCTGAGTACCGATGACCACGCTTTCACAATCACCGACGGAAGAGGGATCGTGATCGTGGTGTCATCCGCACCAGGATCAAAACGATCGACGCGAATGAATTCTCGCCTTCCGGTAACATCGAAATAGATAAGATAGATCCATGCACGCCCACCCTGTTGAGAAGCAGGCAAACAGCTCCGCACCGAGCGCGCCTCTCCGGGAATCAGATGGGTGGCGGTACAGGTGGTCAGCGTAAAAGCCAGATCAGTACCGGCGCCTTTTTTCGGATCGGAAAATTCGAGAAGCGCACCAAAAGGCGAAGTGGTCCTGCCAGGGGGTATTGCCGGCCCCGAACGGCCGTTCTGATCCAGCAGCAGGAAATTGTTGACGGCTGTGGGAAGCAGAGCTTCAAAATCGGAGACCGTGTCCGCAAAGGCGCCCTGAGATACCAACACCATTGCGAAAGCTCTTAACCAACAATGACAATGCCACGCCATTATTTACTCCAGATTTTCCTTCTTAACCGTGGCCTGTCTTTCTCGTACCGGGGTGACGGTACGACTGCTGGGACTGACTGCCTCCAGATTCGTCAACACGGTAACTCGGTGGTAATCCGATTGGACTTTCTTATCCCAGATATAGAACGTATTTTGGGCACGCTGCTTTTCACTGTCAGGGCCGTCAAAGGTCACCTGAATTGTAAATTGAGACTTGCCCCCAACTTCCTCAACACGACAGGCTGAGTCATCGGGGTGGAGAGAATTGATGAGGCACTCGTAATTGCTGGAATCGGCTGTTTTCATCTTCTTAGGCAAAAAGATATTCTCAATGAACGCAGTGGCATTCATATGAAACTCTGTCACTTCCAACTCTTTATTGAGAGATACAAAGGGTGCCGCAAACTCTGGAGATTCTCGCCGGACTACCGCCGGTGAGTTCGCCACCTTCTTGGTTTTTTCGGTTGGCTCCCCTTGGATGACGGGCGATACCAAGATCCCGAACGGTTGCATGTAGTGCCTCCTCACAAACCAGCCCTTAACCAGAGATAAGCCTGGCGTGAATTGCTCAGACTCATCCCCTGTAGGTGAGGTAGGTGCTATTTCAAAGGTGAGAGCCCGACTACGATACATCGAGGCATCCAGGGCATTGCCAGCCGCTTTATCACCGGTCACACCTTTCTTAAATTGCTCGTACTTCTCGGTTATTTGCGATCGCGGACCGATGTAAACGGTGTAGGCCTTTTTTGCGATCGGAATTTTACTAACTTTTTTCCTTTTTTGATCGGCAACTTCCGCACCTTTTGGTTTTTCCTCTAGCACTTCTTCTAGTAATGGAACTTGGACATCTGCAGACTCTAAATCGGTAGTGGTCCGGACCTCTATCAAGGGTTCTCCGAGTCTATTTTCAATTTGTGCATAGTAGTTGGATGGAAGCACCCCCTTTAAAAGGGTGTTTAATTCCCCCGTGGGAATTTGGTAATTGGCCTTATCCGAACTCCCCGTAAACGCAATCTGAATCCGCGGCGACTCTGGGGTCTTTTCATTGAGACTGAAATACCCCATCGTCCCTTCCCTCTCATTCGACTGAATTCGATTCACCTTATGGTGCCAAAATAGTGCCTGTGGGTAAAACGCCTCTACCATCCCGTGGCCGACTTGGGTTATTTCCGCACTGGTGACGAGAACCGCCGCCTTCTCCCGGTAGAAATCACCAAAGACTCCTCCGAATAGGGACATGGCCATCACCGTTGTAAACGTAACACTATTCATTTTTTATCTCCTATAGGTTTGGAAAGCTCTTTTACCTCAGTTTCAGATAGTGAATTTAATCTGAGATCTCGAGGCGGAAATAGTTTAACTGGAAACGGAGAGTTCTGTCCGTACCAGATGACTCGGCCTTCGCTGGGCTGAGATATTATGTAGCCCTGTTGATAGAGGGATGTTCCCGCAATCCCCTCCAAGGCCTCCGGAGGAATTTGCACGCGATACACCCTTGCCCCATCGCTCGGAAAGTAGAAGAGAGCGTTCCACTCATTTTGATAGTCTGTGTGATCCTCGATAACGACGCCGTAGTTCGCGGGCAAGAGGGCAACGGCATGGCGTAAGGCGAACGCCCGGTCGCCTTCTTTGTCCAGCTCTTTTTCCAGATCCATGTCGGGAGTTTCTCCACCGAATATTCCCTTAACCTCTAATTTAGATAGATTCAGAACAAGTAGTTGAGAAAAACCATTGGACTCATTCGGCTTTAAGAGAGCATATCCATTTTCCGCCGTGTCCCACGTCAAGCCTCCTGGCCAGTAGAGACGAGAAGCCGCTTCGAATTGGGCGTTAGTACGAAAGAAGCCGCGTGCTTTATTGGCCGTCGAGATGCTGATAGAATCGAGTCCAATCTTATCGGGGACCTTTTCGTTGGTAATAACCCGCCGCATCCAGCCGTCTGACTGAAAACCAATCAGATCGGGCATCGAAGAAGATCCGTGAGAGTTCCAAGGCTCTTTGGTCCGATCCTCCTCCCGGTGGGCCAACCATAAAATCTCCGCAGCCCAAGCTGGAAACTTATCTCGAATCGGCAAAACAGCTTCTGCGTCTAAGTCTGACATCACCCTAATTCCCAACTGTGTTTCATTGTTTTTCCGAAACTCAATGTACAGCAATAGGTGATTTCCATCGGTGGTAATGCGGCTAATACAATCATATTTCTCAGGATCTAAAACGGTCTCCTCGGTAACTTCGCCCCTCTTTTCTGGTGCCAAAGAAAATCGATAGAGTCCTCGCCCGATGCAATCCCCCTTTAACTTGGCTCCACTGTAATACAGATACCCTTTCAATATCGTGGCGAGTACGGGGGACTTTTCAGATCCGTAAAGAAGTGGAACGGCGTATTTTGGATGCGTGAGAACCAGCCTTTCTTGCTCGCCAGGCGTTCGACCTGTTTCCGCTTCTTTTCCCAGCCCCCGGTGTCCGAGGACAATCAGCACAATAGTTAGAATCAATCGGGTGCTTTTACGACTCACTGCCCTAACCTCCCCATGAAGCCCTTCGTACGCGCTGGGGCTTCTCGGTTATCGATTTGATCAAGGTCCTTTCCATCGATCGAGACTGCCAACGTAAATCGATCATTGTCTTCTACTGCGGTCACGATGAATTTGTTCGCTATCGAGTCAACCCACACCCGTTCAAACTTGGCACGCTTCAGCTCCGGTTCAGTGGCGAAAACGAGAACTCCCTGATCGAAAATGGCCAACCACAACCGGCTCGTGTACTCCTTCGTCGGCTGGTCGGCTGGTAAGGACATCTTAGAGGCGATGATAGCAAGCGCTCCTTCTATACAAACAGCGTCCTTTAAATCATCTTTTGCAAACTCAGCCACTTTGGTGAGCTTTCCCTTGATTTTTTCATGGTAAATCGCAAATGCACCGGTCATCTCCAGGGTGAGGGAATAGGCTCCACAGCCCTCAGCAAGGTGGTGGGGAATGGGATAGATCGCCCGTTCTACTTTTTCTAACGCCTTAATTCCTGGGTATTTCCCGCTTCGCCTCAACTCTGCTTCATCCCTCTGCTTTAGGCTATCATCGACTGCCTGTTGCTCAACCAACGCTGCTTTGATTCCCTCAGCCAGCTCCGCCCTCATTTTCGCATCGTCACCTGTTTCCCGGAACTCCCTAACCATTTTATTCATATACGAGTCGGCGAATCTTTTTCTCCGGTCTCGCTCATTCTCCAGCATTTTCTTCCGTAACTGCTCAAACGCAGTCCGATTTTTACTTTCCTCACGAAAAACTCTTTCGACTCCGGATTTTATCAAGGCGAATTTTATGCCGTCTAAGCCGATGGTTTCAGCGTCACTCCAATTCACAAGATTTCTATCGCGGTCTTTCATTTGATTGGAGAACCATTTATCAACTGTTATCCATTCATTTTCCATTTCAGCATTGAGCGACCGTTCATAGGTTCTCACTTTCGATTCCAATTCCACCATTTTACTCATGCTGACGCCTTCACGCTGACGCGTCGTCGCAGAAGTTACGTGCCTTGCAATTTCTTCGTTGGCGAGCTTCGTGCGTTCCAACTCTTTTGGCTGGCTCTCCGTGTACCGTTTTTGCACCTCGTTCATGTCTTCGCCGGCCCGATGAGCACTTACAAATGTGTCGAAGGTGGCATCGATTCTCATGTTGCGTTTATTCTCTTCGGCCGCCAGGACCGGAATTACATTTTCATTTTCAGCGAGTCGTGCCCGTTTCTCTTCCTCCAACAGGGCCTGTACACGCGCTTTGAGAACTTCATCGGTAATAGCATTCACGGCTGGTTGGGAAAGCATCACCCAATTCGCTATTTCTGTGGTGAGAGCGTCGACAGTTCTCTTAATCTCCATCGCCCACTCTCGGACAGATTGTTGTTGGTCCGCTTTCCACTTTCCCATGGTGCCCATCTCATAGGTTCTGACCTTTACCTCTTTCTGAATAAATTCCGCTGTCGGAAACACAGCCTCGACTTTCATAGACGTCCGTTTGGCGTCCACAGCCGACCGGGATTTGTGCCCCTCAGCCAGCATCTTTTGAATCTCATGGTTAAGACCATCAATGGCAGCCAGACCATTTTTAACGTATTCTGCCTCCGCCGTTTTTGCGAAGGCGGGAACTAATTCCTTCATTGTTTTCGTTTCGGCCTCAAATTCATTTTCGACTGCGTTGAGTTGTTCCAGTCTCTTTGCTGACTCCTGAGTTATGTTTTCCAAAAGCCGCGTCTTTAGGATTGGATCATTCTGAGCATCGACTCGAGCGGCAACCAGATTCTCCGCAGCCTCTTTATTTTGAGCCAACTGCGTTTTTTTGGCGGCAAGTTCCTTTTGGCCTTTTGCGAACCAATCGGAAAAACTTTTTTCTTCGGCCGTTCGCTTTGCCTTAAGTCCAACAAGAAAAAGGTCTTCGACCCTGGCTTTATCCAAATTCAAACGATACTCTTTGGGCCTTCCGTAGGGAACATCCACCTCGGCCTCCCCTGTAATTCGCTTCCCATCCTTCTCAGCTACCACTTTGAGTTCGGCCTTTACTGTCTCGCCCTTTTTGACAAAAGGAAAACTTACGCTCCGCTTTTCTCCCTCTCCCGGGATCAAGGCACCATTGACGTAAAGTTGGGCATTTTTATAAGGCAAAGTGACTGTAATCAGGCCAGGGTACTGAGGAATGACCTCCCGAGGACCAGGCTGAATGGCAATGACCTCAGGTCGACCAGGACGGGGAAGCTCCTCGCCATCGGAGAGTAACGGTCCATCGATCTCCTCATACCGCTGGCCATCGATGATAATAAAGCGCGAACGACCTGGGCTGGATTGGGCAGCTACGGTAAAACTCTCCGAAAAACCCGGTTGCGAATAACCACCTTGGAAATGCCCATTATGTTGCTGTGCACGGATTCGCTCGCCGGCCGCCATCGCCCTTTGCTGGGATTGCCGACTCAGCTCTCGACTACGCTCACCGGCCTCCATCGCCCTTTGCTGGGATTGCCGACTCAGCTCTCGACTACGCTCGCCGGCCGCCATCGCCCTTTGCTGGGATTGCCGACTCAGCTCTCGACTACGCTCGCCAGCCTCCATTGCCCGTTGCTGAGCAGAGTAACGATCGTCGGCCACTGTGGATTGAGCGGCCATTAAGCCGATAATGAAATAGAAGGCTGTTCTCATTTTTCCTCCGTTTCGAAATGTGTCCTGCTGGCATCCGGTAAAGGGTGCTCGATGATATTGGAATTATAAAAATCACGCCCATTGGCTGCAGCGGTATTGATGTAATCGGTAAAAAGTTCATTAGTCTGCTGGAGCCAGATTAAAAAGCCAGCGGCGCCATTCGGACGAATTCTAAAAAACCGCGTAGGCTCAAATGACTTCCTAACGAGAACAAGGGCGTTATTTTGAATCACAAAAAGAAGTGGCGAGTCGGGTGATAGAATTTCGGAGGTGTTCGACGTGTTTCCCTTAAGTGCTAACGCCTGTTCCACATTAGTTCCGCCCTCACCGGCCTTTTCAGTGCCCTCCTGCTCGAGATCCATTTTCAAATGGCCAGGCCTTAATCGAGGTGAAAACTTTTTGGCAAGAAGCGCAATCGCCCCTCCCGAACAGGCGCCACTTTCGACCCCTTCGAAGGAACCAAGCGACACCGATTCCCGCGAATTTGAACTATAGATCGCAACGACCCCTTCACTTTCCCGCCAAACTCGGTGGGAGGCGCAGCCCATGTTCCTCATGGGTTGAGGGAATTGGGATGTCACGAACAGGGCCGAGGCTACAGGCTGCGCTTTCCCGTTTTCACTGGAGAGGACCGTAAAATCTTTTGCCAATTGCCAATCTTTGAGAGCGCCCTCGGGCTCACGGTCGCTATACCAAATAATGCTCCCAGTCCAACCCTTGGTCATTAGGGTACCGTCTTGGAGTCGGCTCAGACCGAAGACATCTCGGGTTGCGGCCCGTAACGACACCGTAGAGATGCCTGGGACGACATGAAGAAATTGATTTTCGATTCCCTCATCGGTGCCCAGAAGAATAACGCCCGTGGAGGTTGCGGTGACGTGGTGTGGAGCCAGCCGTTCGATCCCCGCTCCCATCGGCAGGGGCTCCGATTTACCTGATTCAGCTGAGAAAACCGTCATCAGCCCGATAGCAATGACTATTTTTCCTTCGGCGGTCACCACGAATTCCGTCCCAGAGAATTCACCCTCAGGCAATTCTCCCGAAAGTTGAATCAAACTGCGTTTTTTTCTATCGGCATCCTCCAATGGAAATCTCCCATACAGTTGACGCCGCGTCTTTCCATCCACGACCTCAGTGGACAGAAGAAAGTGCAATACCGTTTCTATCCCCTGCGGAGTCGAGTTCCTCTTCACTTCCCAAGCGGAAATAGAGGCACCCCTTATCGAAGGGTCTTCTAGCTTATCGGAGAGTTTATGGAGCTCGAATTTGAGCCACGCCTTTCGATCGAGAAACTTTTGTCCGAAAGCAGGGTGTTCTTCAATAGGTACTAGTTTGTCGCCAATCAACACCTCAAGCCTGGGAGAGAGTTGCTTTTCTTGCCGAATCTGCACAAAGAGATTTTTGTCATCCGTTTCAAGCTTCACGACGCAAGGGATCTCACTCAATCGCTCGACTACTTTGGAAGAGTTGGCCTTATCCAGGGTTACTCTATAAAGATCCCGCGAAGGGCACGAGACCACCCCTTGGTAGATAGAAAAATACAATTTTCCGTCTACGAACACGGCATTTGCCATTCTTAGGGGCATGTCACGCACTAGCTCAAAACTTTTTGTATCGCTAAAGGGGGTCACAGCTGCTGAAATTCCCAGACTGTTCCACACACCCACTATCAACGACAATTTTAACCAGCTCATTGTTTCTCTCCTGTAAGATAACCACCAAAAAACTCAGTCACTCTTGGTAAGAATGGGGTCAAGATAAGCGTTCCCTGCTCCGCAGCCATGGCGGTGCCCGTGGCAATGCCCACCGCGAACCAGCCACCCCGACGCACACGCGCAAAGATGGGGCCCCCTTGCATACCGGGGTCGAGTGGGCACGCGACACTGCTCCAGTCGAGCTGCACCTTTTTTAAGTCCGGTTGTCCGCTTAGGTCTGCCTGAGAAAATGGAGAATCGAGATGTTTAAAACGGCACCCGATGGCCATTTTGAGCTCGGCTCCATTCTCACCAAAGGCGTAGCCCAGGACCGCCGTCTTCTCGCCAGTCGGATCGAATCCAGTGGCCTCGGCTATGGCATTGGTCAGGAGCGGAATTTCAGTAATCGGGAGTCCGTCACCCAATGCCTCAACCTTCCACACTTCGTATCCTCGCCAGACGTTGTTTTTGATAATCTGCTTACACCGATAGTTCGGTTTCACCGATTCCAGATCAAAATCCGGCTGGACCTTAAGCTTTCCGGTAAAAATGAAGGTCTCTTTTTGACAGGCTTTCGACTCCTCCTCAATGAAGGGGGAATCAGCGACCACGAATAGTGTAGGTGATAGAAAAAATCCAGTGGAATAGACACGGGTCTTCTTGGTTTTCTTGATGAGAACGAGTCCTACCGATTCCCAGGGGACGCCAGGCAATTCCTCCGCTAAAAGTTCGGGCGTTGCCACCTCCAGCCGGCCACGAGCAAAAGCAGGTGTCATTGCGAAAAGAGAAATAAATAGAAGAGAGATTCCGTTCATTTCTGGGTCACCTTTTCGGAGGCCGTAAGTTTCATCTCACCATTAACAAGATCCATTACCCACCGTTTATCTGCGTGCTCAGGAAGTTTTGCAAAATTAGAGAGCGAATCCTTGACGGTTTTTGTCCAAAGTGAATTGTCCACGAAGGCGCCGGCACCGCGCGTAAACGCTAAAACACCACCCTCTCCCCAGGTCTGATCGAAAAGATAGGCCTCAAATTTGGGAGTGAACGTGAGATCGGCATTTTTATCGATCTTCACCTTGTCGGTTCGGGACTGCAGCTTTTGCCGAATGAGTGCCTTAAAAGAGGCCTTCGTAAAATGTGGCATCATCTCGATGACTCCGATCCGACGAAGCAGCTGGTTGTTGACCACCCGACCAATTTTACCGTACTCGACCGTCACAACATCTCTGAGTCTATCCAACAAAACCTGCTTTTCCTTTGAGCTCTTCGGTTTGGGCCATGGCTTACCGTCTGGGCCCGAAAAGAATCTCCTCACCTTGGCTAAATCAGGTTTGGCGAAGGCATAGTCATCTGTAAAATACAGTGTAAATTGGTCGATTAGGTCGGAAAGATCCTTTTCACCTTCTGCGATGCTGCGGTCCGATGTCTCCTGTGAACCCTGATATTTTCCTCTGGCGCCGAAATTTGCTGCAAGAAAAATAATTCCCCGCCACCGGAACTTGTCATTGGTCGCTCCGTGAGGAATGACCCCGTCGTCCAATATTCGCATCATCACTTCCGTCGTGTTTGGATGCATTTTATCGTATTCATCGAAGAAAATGATCCCCTCGGGATTTTCCTGTGCCCACGAGTAAAGATACCGCTTCTCGGAGTCTTTAAAGCCTCCCGGAGGGCCGATCATTTTCCAATGGGAGTGTTCATCCTTGTACTCGTTTCCATCAAACACGTTGGTTGGCCATTGAATGCCCCTTTCTGCGAGGCCCTCGGTCAATTTTTGTACAATAAACGTCTTTCCAACGCCGGACGGTCCCAGAAGCATGACGATGCGAACACCCTGATACTTTCTATCCAGATATTCGTTATCGCGATCCTCATTCGCGATCTGGGAGAACAGCGACCTGACGAGTTCGGTGGTATGGGGGTGTCCGATCACCTCCCTAATGGGCGACTGATTAAATTCCTTTGGATCCGAGAATCGTACAAGCTTGTCTTCGGCCAGCGATGGACGTCGGGATCGCCCAGCAACCCAGGATCGAGCCTCCTCCTCTCCCACAACCGTCTTTCCGGATTTTGCGGCAACCAAAGATAGCTCCTCCATCGCCTCTATTTCGATATCGGGTTCAGACTCATCTGGAAGGTGGCGATAACTATGGATGGAAAGGGTGGTAATGGCCGCCGGGGTAATCTCCACTGCTCCGGGTCTTGCTAGGATAGTTTTTGCCCGATCGAACAACAGCGATTTAACCTCCTGGCGACTGGGCTGTGCGATATCTACCACTTGAAAATTGGAGATAAACTCCGGGTCCTTTTCGAGTCGCGTTAACCCTTCTTTCGATGCAGTTCCGATAATGAGGAGACGCCCCGATGTCAGTCGCGGGGCAATTGCGCCGGTCACCTTTTTATCCAAGGTGGAGGCATCCCCACCCCATAACATCAATTTATCGATGTTTTCCATTACAATGATGAGCTTCTGGTCGGAAAACGCCTCAAACCAGTCGTTCACTTTCTTGACCTCGCCTCCTACTAAGGTATCCGGTCCAAATAAAGCCGCATTCACTCGATAGACCTTCCATCCCTCCAGGGCGCTAACCTCTCCGGTTGCGATTCTGCGTGCAATGAGATTGATAAAGGCCGTTTGCTTTCCTTTGCCCACTACGATCGAGTTTCTCTTCGCCCCATTTTGGGCGAAGACGGCATCCTCGACTTTTTTGGCATCCTTAGTTAGCCAATCGGCGACAAATAGGTTGGCATCCTCGGCTGTCAAATCTTCGGATTTCATCGCCTCCAATATTTGCTGGGTTTGCTCGGTGACATCTCTCAGTTTGGATTGAGGCCTCCCTTTTACCCCAGACAAAGTAAGAACGGTCTCTTTGTCGCCTTCGGCAATCACGACTCCGGTCGGGGCATAACTGATTCTAATTTTGTTCGATTTCAAGAGAGCAGGATTAATGTCCTCTTTTAAAATAAGAGGCACCGGTTTTTCCTTGTCACAAAATGCGATTTCCACTCGGTTCGTATCATTATTCAAATAGGTGTAGATAAACCCGCGGGTGTGGAGATAGATCGACTGTGGCGCAAAAGAAATAGTAGGTTTGCTCACCGTCTCACCCTCTACCAAAAGCACAATTGCACCATCGCGTGAAAATGAACTCGCAGGATCGGTGATCGCCTCTTCGGCGATGACAACGATGGCGTACTCCACCCCGCGCTGCTTCGCTTGACGTAGCGCATTAGAGTCGGCCTTGACCACATCCAACAACTCTTCCGTTAGCGCAGCAATCTTCTTTTCACCTGACACCCAATTGACGTCCAGGACCTTCCCCTTGAGGCGAACTACCTCAAGCGTCCATTTTTCTGCCTCAGAAGATCCAAAGACGGGAGTTACAAATCCCAAAACTATGAGCAAGAGGGTTTTCAATTACGTTTCTCCTTCTTTGATGTGGCTTTTGCCTTTTGGGTAGCCCGTTCAGGCTGCTTTTTTGTTTCCCGTGTCTGCTGTTCCTCTTCCTGCGTTCGTGAGCCAACCGTTTCCGTTTCGGTCTCGTTTTCTTTTAGAATGTGGACCTCTGTTTTGTCTGCGTTTTCTGCCAAGTCTTGGAGAAATTTCATCTGTTTTATTTCGCTGTCCAGATACTTCCCACCCGTAGCCTTCGCGAGGCTTCTAAGCGCCAAGTTTTTCTCTCCGGCCGAATCATTCAGAACGTGAATACGTACGCGCTTTTCTCGAACCGCAAATTTCTGTCTTTCCTGAATCGTTATTTCCCGCTGCTTGAGTTGCTCGATAAGTTTCCCTACCTGTCCCCCACAAGTATCTTCATAGTCAGTAAACAGAAGCAGATCCGCATAATCATCCTCTTTGAGCATCTGTAATCCCACGCGAAGTGCTCGAACATAGTCGGTGGCTCCCGTGGGTTGAAGATCCTTCACTGCATTCCAAATGGCAGGTCCATTGCCTCGACCCGCCTTGACGGCCAGACCCATCAAGGCTGCGTCCGATGAGTAGCAGCCGGCAAAGGGGATCATACCGGCCTGCCAATTGGGGTTGTTTCTATTTTGGTCAACGAGATCTCTCACCGTTATCTTATTATTTTCGAGCTGGTTATTGGTTGCCATACTGCCTGAATAATCAAAGAGCATGATGACGATCCGGTTGGATTTTTGCTTGGTGACCGTTACATCTCTTTCAATCTGCTTTTCGACAACAGTCTCTTCTCGTTTTTCAATGCGGCGGACTTTGGTGTCTTCGGAGAATGCAGAGAATGATAATAGGGACACCAAAATTAAGGTCACCGTAATCATCTGGAACCCTCCGGGTTTTCGTCATCAGCCATTTTTAATGCTTTAAGGCCCTTGAGATCTTTCCGTTTTGATTGCTTTTCAAGGCTATCGAGAAAGGCATCGATACCTTGCTCTTCATATTCACGATACGTGCCCTCTACCAAGGCCCATCGATCCTCAAAATCCGGATCTAAATCTGTTTTCGCAACCGGTTTTCCAGTTCCGCTTCGTGTCAGGAGAATTCGACGCACACCTTCCAGTTCCATTTTCTTGGTAGCGGTTGGGATTTCAGCAAGAATGGCCCTGGCGATATCGCGCCCCTGACCCTTTGAGTTTCTCGCCTCATCCAGGAACCTAATAAAGAGATCTGGGTCCACCAGAAACTGAATCTGCTTTTGGGCTTGGTATTTTATTTTTAGTTTTGTCGAAACGATAAACGCGACATCGAGCAACTCCCACTCGGTGAGGTCCGGCAGGGCATAGATGTTGTTTCGAAAGCGGGCCCACAAACCTTCCTTAATGTGAGGCCCCTTATCATCATCCATCAAAAATGCCTTGAGCCGCTCTTCAAATGATCCATCCTTCAGTCTTCCCTCCCTGATTAAATCAGCCCCCCAGTTTGTGGTGATAAATACCGCTGAGACTTTCTTGAGGTTGAGTTGGTCCGGATCTCCCTGCTTGTACCAGCCCTTGTCCAGAATCTGGCCCACAACACCGATGCTTGCAGGCACCTCGGCCTCTTGAATGTCATCAAAGATGACAACTCTCCCCTGTCCGCCCTCTTTAATCATCTTGGCCTGAGGCCCTTTGGGATCGATGCTAAAAGTGACCCTCGCATTATTGGACATATGAAACAGAATAACGTCATCATCGGCCATGAGCAGGGCCTTGTTTTCGTCGCCAAGAGCCAAGAGATACTTGGCAACCAGCTGGGCAATGGTAGTTTTTCCCACACCCGTATTTCCGGTGAGCAAAAATGCAGGAGGCCCTTCGTCTTGCGGTCTATCACCCATCAACTGGCTTTCGAGCGAGGTTAAAATTTCATCAATCACCCGGTGATTGCCCTTGCCTGCGACATTTCGTTTCAGGAACGCACTGAAATTCTTAAAATCGATTTGGCGAGTTTGGCGAGCGAAGCTCGACTCGAGACTTCCGCTTCTGGAATTCTCAAAACGTTTTAAGAACTGCATGTTGATTTCAACGATGTTTTGTTCCGGATGGCGCCGTTTCTCGGATAGCGCAAATGTGAATATTTGTTTCAGATAGGCCTCTTCCGCTCCGGGTGATGCCAAGGCCTTTCCTTTGCCCTCTGCCTTTTGCAGCCCACACATCTGCATGGCCTTCATAAAACTCGATTTATTGAACGAGATGCCGGTTTTCTCCTCCATGGAAATGGCTAGAATGCGAGCAATGTCGATGCGCTGGTTGTCGGCCCAATCGGGGTGAATGACCGGATCACCATTTTCGAATGCAGCGACGTGGAGTTTTCTGATCGAATCGAAGACCTCCGTGCGGGAGGTAGTCACGACTCGACACGTACCGGCCTTTAGGCATCTTCCGAATATTTTGGCAAATATCTGAACCCTTTGTTGGGCGACCGATGATGTTGCGAGCGCCGGATCGCGAACGGGAAAATCCTCTAAGACCAGAATCGAACGGGTTCCATCCGTAACCTTTGCTAAAACGCGCATGAGTTCTTCAAGGTCTGCTTCGGTGCGGTTAGCGAATAATCGATCGGCCTCGTAAACAAAAACCTCTTCCGTCACGCGGATTGAGGGACTTCCATCCAAATGACCGGAATCTAACCCCCACAGGAAACTCATCAGAGACTCGGACGGCAACATGCCGTCTTGGTAAACCAGTTGGGCCCAGGTCTTCTCCGACTGACTCAACACGGAACTTAAGACCTCATTCACCTGATGGTGAAACACCCTGGGTTCGTCCTTCCCCATGCGAAGGGGCGGAAGAGCTCGCCGCGGGGGAATCGGGAACGTGCCGAGTTCTCGAAGATCTTGAACGGTCGATTCGTCTTTTAATGATATAAATTCGTCCTCCGGAATGCGCAGCCGAATCTTGGTCCCTTCAGTATTGAACACGTAGTCTTTTCCATCACCCTTATCCCGAAATACATAGCGGTCGGGATAAAAATGGCACTCTCCATCGGCCCCCGCGTAGGAGTGAATGATTTTTTCTTTATCCAGCTTTAAACTTCCCCAGTTTAACCTTTGGAAAATCAATTTCTGTGCATTTTGAATAGCATCGCGTCTCAGGAACCACACCCCGTCATTCGTTAAAAGAAACGGCCAGGGAATCGCGGTAGCGACACGGTGAACCTTGTCACTCTGTAGATTTAAGACAACGAGGTCCACCTCTTTTGGAGGTTTCACATTGGGTGAATCACTCACTGGAACAACCGGCCAGATGGCCATAAGCGCCTTCCCAGCGCTAGCCGAATAATTCAAAAGGGGGAGTGTGCTTTTGTCGTGCGCCTCATTTTCGAACTCTCTCGTATAGATCTTTAATTTCTGACTCGGGTCGATCTCACCTTCTTTATTGATTGCGAATTCACTCAACAAGGCGCCATTTACCTTCTTGTGCCAGAGAATCCAATTCGGTGTAAAAGCGATGATTCCTTCCTTTTCCGGTAGAAAATACTTGGGAAGTCCCATCATACGGTTAGGGCTGGGGTTTACTTCATCACTGGGATAGTCCTTCTTCCGATGCTGAAAGAGCATCCAGCGCTCGTGGTTGGGTTTTTCCAACCATAACTCACGGACTTCGACACCGTTGGAATTTACCCGATCGATCCAGCCCACTCGTGCCGTCAGTTCCACGTCAGTTCCACGCAAAGCGTCGTGTTGATAGAGTTCTTGGATTTCAGCGTCATCGCGTAGATAACGCAAATCGATTCCGCGTTTTTCTTTGTCTAGCTTGGTAATTCTAAGTTCTGGAATGAGCTTGGAATCCCATTGGTCTTGGTAATAAAGACCGGGTTTCACTCGTACTTTGTAAAGAGTGAAGATTTTGTCCGAGACAGTTGAAGTTACCGGGAGAAAGGCTCTCCGAGAAGACGCTGCAAATACCGCAGTTGTTCCCAAAACCACGATGCATTGGGCAAATAACGTAACTCTCCAAATCGATGTGAGGATTAAATGGTTCCTCATTTATTGAACTCCCTGTTTAGCCAATTCGGCGACATTTTTTGTGTTCCAGGGTTTACCGATTTCACAAAATCAAAACAACGCAATCGCAACTTAAATTGGTTTCAATCAGCGAAACCACCAAATGTCGCGCTTGGGTTGAATGAATTTGGTCAAACCTGTAAACCCGGTACCATTCAAAGATGCGAGGTTCCGATTGGATTCTTCATGGTTGCAAATATCAGTAGTTCACCCAGCAGGAATAAATTTGCCTAAGGAGGCGCGGTTGTGAATACTACCGCCCACCCCTGCGCTCATTCTGAGAGAGAATTCGTCGGTAAAAAATGTTGGGCGAAACGCGTGCGAATGTATTTCGTTTTTTCGGGGGCCATCTGTGCTAACGCGCTACTCAATTATTTCGTGGCGACCCTTCTCCCTCGAGAGCCGGCCATTTTGGTGGCGTCTCTTTTGACAACGATAACAACTATTCTGGTGACGTCGGCCGGTGCCCCGGTTTTCGATAGGTTGAAGGCCAGCCTCAGTCGTTGGTCGTGGAAAAACGGCCACTCGGTGACCTCCGGCGTAGCGCTACCGCTTGCCCTGGAATTCGAACGCGTCTATGTGAATTCGGCCACCGATTTGAGTAACATTCAAATTCAGGGCCGAATGACGGCCGCCACCGCCAAGATGAAGCTCGACAGGGCGCTTTCCGATGGTCGAATGCTCGTTGCCGTATTGGGAGGCCACGCGGATGGATTAAGACAGGCAGCCCAACAATTGGCCCAGCTGCTTTTTGATATGCGCCAAATATATCCGGAGATCCGGTTAGAGGATCCGTTGTACGCCGAGGCGGCTCATTCCTATTTCACCAGCCATGCCCTGACACTGCACAATGGAGACCTTTTTATGGTGGAGATCACCGCGAAGCTTGAGGAACTTGTGTCCCGATCTGGGAATTCTAGCCAAAGTTATTCCCGCGTTCTTCAGGCATGGTTTACGCCTAGAATGCGTGGGTAGCTGAAATGATGCTTTGGGCAGCCTTTTTTATCGGCTCGATCTTGTCGAGTGGCTTGACCGGGGATCCCTGTCGGGTGATCGTCGGTGACACCGAGCCAATAGCCACTTTGGCATCAAAAACCATTCAGGCTTCGATGACCCAAACCGGCGATAGCTTACTCTCCGTTTCCGACAGGGGAAACGGTGTCATCGCCAAGATTGGTCTGGGCTTTCTTTCGTTTTCATTCGAGTCTCGAACCGTGTCGGCTGAGTTCTCAGGGAACGGGCGCTACCTATTTCGAAAGACCGAAAACAAGCTCGGTGAAAGGGGTGCGGAGCTTCACGATCTGCCAAATCAAAAGTTAATCAGGCGGGTGCCGTTTTGGGGCCGCGCGAATCACGTGGAGTTTTCACCTAAGGGGTCGTTCGTCTCAGCAATTGGCTGCTACGACAATAACCAAGATTGGGTCCAGGGATTTAGTACCACGACGGGGGCAGAAACCTACGTTTTCCATTACCACTGCGGTCTAGCGGCTCCAGCACTGAGTCCGGATGATCAGGCCGTGGCTTACCGAACCTTAGCGGACTCCATTCGGATAGTTCGGTTAGGCTTTGCCAAAGCAGAGCCTTCGAAGACCTACGCCATTGCCGGAGCCAAATACCTTCAGTATTCGCCAGACGGAAAACAACTTGCTGTAGCGACAGAATTGAATACTGCCATCATAACGCTTGCGTCCAACACCAGTTATACCCTGGGTGGTGGTCAGAGCTCTGCGAATCGACTGGTATTTTCGCCAGATTCCAAGTCATTGGCGCGTCTGAATAGCGATGGAACTATTTCGATAATGGACCTGCTGGCGCGCACTGAACGCGCATCCGTAAGGGTTGCTGACTTTGACGGGCTGTCCTATCGCGGAGTTTTTTCAAAGGATGCCTCCCATTTTTTGGTGTTTTCTCCGCAAAACGCAAATACCACCTATTTATTTGATTCAAAAACCGGAGAGGAAAAAGGCAGTATTGCCTTTGCTCACCCGGTGTGGGACGCCGCTTTTTTTTCGGCTTCGTCTCAGGACTACATTTCCATACGAGTCGTGACCGTGTCCGACCAAAAGGTTTACTGGACCGCCGTGACAGCGGGAGATCTCTGCCAGAAACCCGTCTTTGAATCCGTGAAAACCACCCAGACTATTATCCCAAAGGTGGCCCCCGCTCCCCCGCCCATACTGTCCGGTCCCGCCCTCGATGAAGCGCTCGCGCGACTGTGCCAATCACCATTTGATGAGGCGAGCTGGAATGTACTGAACGCCGAGCCTCAGAGCGCCCTTCGTGTGCTCTCCCTGAAATGGCAGAAGCCCGGAGCCATTAATTATAAAACGGACACGGCTCTTCTTAAAAGAGTTCTCGAGTTCGATTCTCGAACCCGCCATGCGATTTTGGGCAGTACCCTCGCCTATTCCCCGGCACTCTATGACCAACTCGTGGACGAAACGCCACACTGGCGAGAGCGCGCAGAGGGTGCATCATCGGGTTGTCGTACGCCCTCGGAAGAGCGCGAAGTACGTTGGGGTGTGATCGGGTATTTTAAAACTCTTACGCAATCGCCCAGCAGACGGGGGCACTTCGAAACGTGGGCGAGGTTGACCCCGTTTAAGGAAATCCTGATTTCGGAGTTTTCCTTTCAAAACAGACAGGCTGAGGAGCACGACGTTGTCGCGACCTTTCTGGCTGATGAGGCGATGAGCGGGACTCTAAAGGTGTTGGGTCCGGGAACTTTATACCGATTAGCCAAGGATTCTTTGGCGGCTCTATTCCATGATCGCAACGCGGAACACACTAATTTGGTCCCCATTAGAGATGGGTATTCGCTGCGGCTGTTTATCGTGGGAACGAAGGAAATCGACCATGACCCATTGACGAGAACCCAGTATGGCTTTTTTGTTAAGGAGATTTCCTCCGTTCGACTGTTGCTTTCGAAACGGGAGTCTCATGGTCCAATCAAGATAACGTGGACTCACGGGACCAATTCCTTCACTGCAACTCTCAGGTTGTCGACAATGCCGCTGGCATACGCCCATAAAAGCCAGGAGTATTTTCCATACTCGAGTATGTGGAATGATGAACGCCTTGTTGGGATAGCCCTGGCGGGAACCAATATGAAGGGTTTTCAGTTAAAAACCATGGACCAGTTCAAAAATTATTACGTGGCGCGAGGATTCGTTTTCGAAAACACCATGCCGCCCCTCACCGATGTGAAAGCGTTCATTCAGGAGAAGGTCATTACGGGTGAGGCCGACTATCTCATCAAGGAGGCGCATAATCGTGGTGGTGATTCGATGGTTGCCATGCGACTTACTCCACGCGTGACGGTTCTTAAGGGTACCCGATCGCTCGAGGATGGAAAATTTGAGGTGATCTATCTGCTCGTGCCCGAACCCGAACCCAGATGGCAATCCACCGTAATCTCTTTGAATGAGTTCAGTGGTTGGCTTGATCTGCGACAAAGGCACGGTGTTGGCCCGCTGGTTTATGTCGATGCTGGTTGCTGGTCCGATCGGAATATACAAGATTTGGTCGCGATCAACGGCTTTGACAAAGTCTGGCCGGTTACATCGACAACCGTTGTTCGAAGCTTCGAAAATTCTCCGTTAAATACGGAGAGACTATGGCTCGACGCTTTTCGTTCGGGCCAGTCCATGGCGGACATCAATGCGGCGATGAAACAAAATAAGGAGTATCTCAACGGAACCAAAGACCTCATTATCAATCCGGGAGATCTGTTGTACCAGCAACGAATCGTTGACCCTTTGAGACGATTGCCGATCGCTTTTGATTTCACGATTCAAAATGAAAAAGGAGAGACCTATGACACGGATTAACTGGATCCTTATCCTCGTATTGTCGGCAATTCCCACATCAGCCAAGGACAAAAAAACGGGCCGTCGTTTAATGGCGCCTATTCGCTTTCCACCGCACACTGGGGTCTGTTACAATTCTCGCTATGATCATCGAATACGTCGAAGCGGCTTTATCCAAGGCGCGTTATGAAAAACTCAAAGACAAAAAGGAACCCTATTACGGGGAGATTCCGGCGCTTAAGGGCGTATGGGCCACAGGAAAAACGCTCGAATCTTGTCGAAGCCGACTTTCAGAGGTCATCGAGGGCTGGCTGATGGTTCGTATTCGTAAGGGTCTTCCGATTCCATCTATTGGGAAATACCGAATCCAACACCCCAAGGAACTCAAATTTGGCACCTAGACTTGCCCCGATTTCCTGGCGAGATCTCGTTCGGCGTCTGCGCGACCTCGGATTTGAAGGCCCCTACCAAGGCGGTAAACACCCCTATATGGTTCGGGCAAATGTGGTTCTGACCATTCCGAATCCTCACGGCGGGGTCATCGGCCAGGATCTTCTGGTGAGAGTCTTAAAACAAGCAGGCGTTTCACGGTCTGAGTGGTTCAGTAAGCTTCATTAAGTGTTCCACGCTTTCTGTAGGGCACAGAAAATCATGGTTATACTGAGTTATACACGTATGTTCCACAAATGTTCCACGCTTTGGGTGCCCGACAAAATAGTTGGCTGGCTCAAACCCTCTCGGGAGTGCGCCTTTGGCACGGTTATTCGCTGGTGCCGATTTCCCGTCTTTTTACCCCGGCCGTACTCCATTCTCATGCAACGCTTTGTGGTGTGAGCTGCACAGCATCG
>CAZRVZ010000028.1:0-2972 GCA_964603655.1 uncultured Pseudobdellovibrionaceae bacterium
ATGCACTCTGTGCATGCTATAGCCCCTGACTCTGCCCCTGACTCTGTCTTTCCCACCTGAGCTCCAGGATGACTATCTTAAGGAATGCGACAAAGACCGCTGCGATGATCGGACCCAGGAGAATTCCGGCGGCACCGAAAAGATTGACCGCGCCGAATACACTCACCAGGGCCAGTAGTGGATGCAGTTCGCTCTGGCCGCTCATCACCCACGAGCGCACGACATTGTCGATGGCGCTCACGGCGACGCCGCCACCGAGCATGACGACAGCCAGTACCGGGTGCGACTGAGCGAATAAATAAATAGTGGCCCCGAGCCAAACTGGAGAACTGCCAATCAAGGGCACCATTCCCAGAATTACCGTCATGCTCCCCATGAGGAGCGCATTGGGTAGACCGCAGATTAGAAACAAAATAAATATTAGGATGCCCTGGGCAATCCCGCTTAGAAAAATTCCCAGTACGACACCGCGGCACGAGGTTTCAAATGTTTCGTAAAGGAGCGCGGCGCGATCCTGTTTGAGTGGTGAGAGCGTGGAGAGAAACCGTCCGAAGCGCCCGCCATCCAGAAGCAGAAAATAGAGGGTGACCACCGTGACCGTAATTCCGAGAAGCACGGTGGGTGCGCCCGCCACCGTAGCCGCGACGAAATGACCCAGTCTTTCAATGATCTTCTGAATTATTTCCCCGGACTGATCGGTGATCCACCCCTCTTCGAATGGAAATAGGCGCGCCGCATATGCGAGCAGGCTCTCGAGCCGCGCGTTTCGAGTGAGGGCGCTAATCGAATCACGTACATTCGCAAGGTTGAAGCGCGCAACAAAGCCGAGCAATTTGAAAGAAACGCTGTAAAGAAGCGCGAAAATTGGGAAAAAAATGCCGAGCGCCAGAGCCAATGTAACGAAGAGCGCCGACAAGGGCGCGGGTAGCTTTCGGGACAACCCCGAATGCAGTGGAAAACAGACGATGGCAATGATGCCGCCCAGAAAGATGGCGATCAAAAAAGGCGACATCATGTAGAAAAAAAGAAAGGACAGGGTCAGGCCCAGGACCAACTGCAAAAAAACGCGCCAGTTGACTGTCGGCATTTGGCTTTTCTTATCGTTTGGAGAACTGGAACCGTTTGCGAGCGCCCTTTTGGCCGTATTTTTTGCGCTCCTTCATCCGGCTGTCGCGGCGAAGAAGCCCCTCTTTTTTTAAGAGTCCTCGAAGTGCGATATCTATTTTTATAAGCGCACGACTGACTCCGTGGCTGATGGCACCGGCCTGAGATGAGACTCCGCCGCCAGTAACTCGGGTGCGAATCGTGACTAGCTTGAGTTTTTCAGTGAGAAGCAACGGGCGTAAAACTATTGCCCGGAGCGAATCCTTAGGAAAATATTCATCGAGTGTTCGGGAATTGACCGTGATTTCTCCGGTCGGATTCTGGGTCATGCGAACTCTGGCTACCGAAGTCTTGCGTCGTCCCGTGGTTACTGTTTCCGTCATAAGCTAATCCCTCTGCATCGCGCCAAGTTTGCTCGCTTCGACCTGAACCGGTTGCTGGGCCGAGTGGGGGTGCTGGTCACCTGTGTACACGTGCAATTTTTTGTACCATTTGCGGCCCATGTGGCCTTTGGGCAGCATCCCATATACCGCCCACTTCAATATGCGTTCCGGAAAACGGCCGTCTCGAATCTCTTGCGCCGTGTAGCTCTTGATGCCGCCTGGGTAATTCGTATGATAATGATAGGTTTTGTCGGCCCACTTTTTTCCGGTAAGTAACACCTTTTCTGCGTTGATCACAACGACGTGGTCTCCGGTATCTATAAACCGGGTATAGAGCGGCTTGTCCTTCCCCATCAAAATCGTTGCGATGCATGAGCTCAAGCGGCCAAGTGTCGCCCCTTTTGCATCCACCAATCGCCACCCGTCCGCATCACCGACCTTTGCCAAAGGAGTACCACCCAAAAGCGGTCGCCTAGCAATGATAGGTTTGCGCACCTTTGGAACCAGCGCCGCAGCCTTAGCTGCCGCAGTCGTAATCTCTGGCTCTGCCTTTGCGGTTGATTTGGATTTCCGGGTCTTTTTTTCCGAATCGACTTTTGTCATGGGCTCCTACAAAAACACTAATGTTACAAGCTACTTGAACTGGTAACTAGTAGTTGAGGCCATGGAACTAGTCAACCGAAAGAATTTGCAGGGGGAGTACGTCAAGTTTGGGAGGTTACGCGCCACCACTTAAAACTTTGATTAACGCTCTTTTTCGGGTCTCACGTCTGTGGGTATTACTTACAGATAGAGGTGGAAATGAGGGAGAAGATCTGGCGGATTGAAGAAAATCCGCACCACCTATCACCCCGCCCTTTCGAGTAGCGTTATGAGAATTGTTCTTGACAGAAAACTGGCATTTTTCGGACTTTGAGATTCTCCTTTCCCAACCCACTCCAGGGTGGGTCTATAAGTGGTTTTGCTGGCGTTTTGGCTCCTCTCTTTTTACTCCCTGGTCTCGTAGCGCCACCTGTCTTTTCGGGGACTGCTATGGCCCTTTTATCGACTCAAAATCACACCACGAAAACCCGTGTTATGAGTTCTCTATTAGGCTGGCTTTATATTTAATAGCTGGAGGTGTTTGTGAGAAAAGATTTCATTGTAAGTGAGCTAACGGATTTCGAACTTCTGGTCCGTCTGGACCGAATCGTTCTTAAGGAGCGACTGCGTCAATCCCAGTTTCTGGCCCATCTCGCTGAAGTTGAGAAGAGACAGCTCTATCTGAAAGAAGGCTTTGAAAGTCTCTACGCATTTGTTATCGGCCGGTGTGGTTTCTCTGAATCCTCGGCGCTCAAACGCATTCAGGTGGCCCGTCTGGCGAGACGGTTTCCCGAAATTTATTATCTGATCGAAGATGGAAAGCTTTCACTTTCTGCAGCGTCAAAGATCGCCCCCTATCTCAATGGTCAGAATAAGGACGGCCTTCTCAAGGAAATTAGCGCT
>CAZRVZ010000029.1:0-12915 GCA_964603655.1 uncultured Pseudobdellovibrionaceae bacterium
TCGCAAAAGCTCGGGACGTTATGTGACAACCCGATAAGCAGGGAACTTTCTCTATTCTCAAGCGGATGGACAGAAAAAAATCCGAACGAGTTGAAATTGATCGGGTGAAAGCGATCAACGAACTCTACAAAGGCGGCACCCAGGATTTCAAAACCTGCAAGAAGCAGATCCCGTTCTGCCCATCAGATTAAATCCATTCCGGGAAAATCAGAAAGCAGTTATATCCTGCGCTGCGTAGGTTACGCGTGGGCGACATCTATCCTGAAAATTTCCGATACGCAGAAACGACTCGATCGTAAACATAGCCAATCTTACATAGAGATAAATTGTCTTCAGTTAACATCTGAATAGCCACAAAATGACCATCGTCAATTTTGTATGCCTCCATTATCTTAGTCTGAACGTCAGCCGTACCACATTTCTTGGAATACACCCGCCATGTGTCCTTAATGTTGAAAGAGGGGTTACTCCCTTTATCTGGAGTTACGGGTTCCAACGAATGGTTGGAATTGCTGCACCCATTGAGAATCAAAAGAAAGATTGTTCCAAATAGAAGGCGATTCATCTTTGATACCCCCATGGTCGCTGGTTCCGAATACTCCCGCGAATTCACAGAGCCCACGACGGGACTCGAACCCGTGACCTCGTCCTTACCAAGGACGTGCTCTACCAACTGAGCTACATGGGCCAAAAAACGAAAACAATATCAATATTTAGAGCATGGTGCTAAAACTGTCCACTGGAAGTTTGTAGCCATGTCCACTACGGCACTACTCGAAGTCAGCGCGTTAGCGTATTCCACGCCCGATGGGCGGCCACTTTTTGAAAATTTAAATTTTGCTGTCAGCGGCGGTCAGCTACTTCTCATTTGCGGTCCTAACGGCAGCGGAAAATCGACACTGCTCAAATTGCTCAGAAATGAGTTAACTCCTGCACGAGGGCTCATTCGGTGCACGGTAGACTGCGGTAAAATTGGTTTTCTTCCCCAGTTGCAGAACATCGCTTTTCACCTACCGCTAAAATTACAGGATGTTGTCTCTCTCCTGACGGGTCGGCCGGGTCCGGATGTCTTACCCCTGGGATTACTCAAAACCCCGGATTTGGAAAATGCATGGAACACTGCAAGCGGGGGTGAGCGGCAACGGACCTTGCTCAGTTGCCTTCTGCTAAACTCTCCCGATCTCTTGATGTTGGATGAACCGTTCAACCACCTCGACAGAGAGAGTCAGCTGACTATTCTTCAAGCACTCGAAATGTTTATTTTACAAGGTTCATCCCGTGCGGTGGTGCTGGTATCTCACCGGGTACTCACTTTACCTGATCCCCTAAAAAAACAGACAGTGCTAGTGGCACTTAGCACCGGAGATTCCGCCGGTGTGTGATCTCATTTACATTTATCGCTATGCGATTATCGCAGGCGTCACAGTCGCTCCGACACTTGCGCTACTCGGCTGCCAAATTGCCGCGCGCGACAAGGCGGTCCAGGCGCTTTGCATTTCCCAGGGGGCCATGTTTGGTGCGGTCGTCGGGCTCTTTGTCGGTCATTTTTTCGAGATGAAAGGACTTTCAATTCCAATAGTCTTTATTAGCGCAACGATCTCATTTGTTCTCGGGGAAATTCTAACGTCAAAAAAACTCGCCTCCAGAAACACGCTCCTAACCGCGCTGTTCGGCGCACTATTGGCCTTGGGATACCTGTTCAGTGCCTGCTTTCCGGGCGTGGAGAACCACATGACTCAAGTGTTTTTCGGAGACCTAGCGACGCTCTCCAATACAGAGTCGTTTCTGGCAATCGGGTTAGGTCTCGCGGCAATACTTGCTCTTACGCGCAGTTCACAAACCCATACGCGCGCTTCGTTTTTAGACGCTGTTTTTGGTCAGGGAAGTTATTCCAGACAACGCCGGTGGGATGGTTTTTCGGTGCTTTCGCTGGCTGTAATCGCAATCAGTGTTCAGCTGGTTGGCTTCCTTTTTACAATTACTATGCTTTTCATTCCGACATCGCTGGCCCTGATTGCGGGAAATGCAGGGTTGAGGGCCCACCTCGTTCTTTCGGCAGTCACGGCATCGCTCGCTGCGGGAGTCGGGTTCCACCTCTCACTCCATTACACCAAGCTCCCCACAGTACCCATTATCGTCGTTTCGCTGGTCGTCCTCGGAACTGGGATCTGCTCTGGCGCGCGGGCTTTCTTGAAGAAAAAGACCTAGCCGTGTTACTTCTTGAGGCATGGCAGATTTTAAACCACTAGCCTCGTGGAATGGGGAGGTAGTTCCCCTCCATGAGCTTAGAATTCCCGCAACCGACCGAGGATTTTTTTTCGGTGACGGAGTTTATGAGGTAATTCGCCTATATCAAGGCCAGCCCTTTCTGCTGGAAGAGCACCTCTCGCGATTGGCGTACTCGCTTGAACAGGTTCGCATCTTGCACCCATTGGAACCACTTAAAAAAAACCTTAATCAGCTATTATCCCTCGGCCCCCGAACGGATGGCTTGGCCTACATCCAGGTGACTCGCGGAGCCGCATTGAGGAATCACCTCTTTCCTTTGGATACGACGCCCAACCAGCTGCTTTACATTGCGGAACTATCGGACCCCCAAGCTAAATTTCGGGCCAGCGGTATATCAGTCATTCTGGCCGATGACAGCAGGTGGCATCGGCCAGACATCAAATCGTTGAACCTTTTGCCCAATGTTCTTATTCGACAGCACGCGGCCGATTGTGGGGCTCAGGAGGCCATTTTGAAACGGTGGGACGATCGCATCACCGAGGCAACGAGCAGTAACGTCTTTATTGTAAAGAACAACTCGGTAATCACGCCCAAAAACGACCATTGGATTCTGAATGGAATCTCCCGACGATTCATTGCCAAGCTTTGCCGAGAACATCGAATCGATTTTCAGGAGGAGGAGATTCGGCAAGCGGAGCTCGAAAATGCCGACGAGGTGTTTTTGTCGAGTACCACGTGTGAGGTCATTGGGGTCTCTCGTGTCGGAAGCGTACAAATCGGAGATGGCAAACCTGGCGCTGTAACGGCTCGATTATACAAATTGTTTCGACACTCGATCGATCAATGGATCAAAGGATCAAAGGATCGCCATAGACTATGAAAGGAATCATGGAGACGCAAAAGATTAGAATTTCGAGTGTGGCCAGAGGCATCGGCAGACGACTCCTTTCGCCGCGTCATGCGGTTAAGGCGCTTCGATTGCACCGGCATCGGAAACTTTCCGAGCGTTCGGAGATAGATCCGCAGCTCGCCCTGTACGCCAAGATCATCGGCGATCACCTTCACTTGGGGTACTTCGACGATCCGGCTGTCCCGCCGGAGGAGATGAGTCTCGGGTCCATTCGCCGTGCCCAGGAGAATTACACGCTCAAAATCATGCATCACATTGAGGATCTTACCCAGCCGGTGCTCGATGTTGGATGTGGAATGGGCGGATTGCTCAAAGTTCTGGAACAAGTTGGCGTTCCCGCCATCGGGGTTACTCCCGACGATCGCCAGGTGAAACAGCTCAGGGCAACCCGAAAAAGCCCAATTTGGCATGGGCGGTTCGAAGACATTTCGGGAATCGAGTTGGGAGGTAGATTTGGCTCCGTGGTAACGGCCGAATCATTGCAATACTTGGATAGGAAAATTCTTTTTCAAAAAATTCGGGAATCGCTCTTGCCGGGTGGGCGCTGGATTCTCATCGACTATCTTGACAGGACGGAGTCAGACTGTATTCGACCAACCTGGGAGTTTCTGGAAAAGGAAATTTCCAAGCAGAAGTTACGAACTCTCCATGTGGAAGACATTACCGCCCACATCCTACCAACCGTACGTTTTCTCCACTTTTTGGGCGACCGATTTGCGGTTCCGATTTTTGACTTCTTGGAGATGAAACTTAAGGTGAAGGAACCCGGCATCGCGTACCTGGTCGATGATGCGACCGTAAGACTCAGAGAGGTACTCGAGAGCAATCTTGCAATAGTTGATGCCGAACGTTTCACGCGGCTTAAGGCATATCGGTTGATGGTGGTATCGCTGCAATAGGCTGGCGCACCCGGACTACCGTCTTGATTCCCATCACCTTATAATATTTTGACAAACCTAATTTCCAAGGAAACCCAATGAAAATCAAACTTTCCATCTTTGCAGGTGTTTTCTTCTGTATTCTGGCGAGCGCTGACTTCAAAATCCTCAAAAATGCTTCTGAATTCAAACAATTGATTCAAAACTCGACGGTACCCGTACTCGTACAGTTCTCAGCGTATTGGTGCGGGCCGTGCCAGGCGCTAAAAACCACATTTATTGAGGTCGCTGATGAGTATACCGATGAACAGGTAATTCTGTCCTACGTCGATGCCTATGAAAACCCAGAGCTCAAGAGCTATCTTCAGGGCGGATACCCGACGACACGGACATTCTGGCAAGGAAAACTAGCTAGCCAAAAATTCGTCGGAAGCGAGGACATCGATTTCGTCCGTAGCTTTATCGATTCGGTAATCGCCGATCCGAGTCAATCCTCCGATCAAAATCATTGCTTGCCCTAGCTGGAATTATCGCCCCGCAAAGTACTCCAAGTCCTACTATGACGGAATCATACCCTTAGATTGTCATCTTCTCGATAAATCACTCAAACTGCCTAACGCTGGCTACTCGATGGAATAATATCCTTAGGAATCCGCAGCGGAGCACGTCGCCCACGAGCGCAGCCATAATGCGGCGCATATAATGTAAATGCGGTGCGCGAGCCGATAGGTTCTCTGGCGGGAACTTATGGGTAATGTAGCCGAAAACGATCAAGAACTCAGGCAACTGCAATCGATTGTGGCCGAGTTGGATTCGTCGTTGTTTGAGATGAGAACATTGCTCGATTCCGGCAAGGGGTTGAGCAATATTCTTCGTCTGCAACCGCTACTCGACACCTGCATGGCGATCGTTCGCGAGAGATATGGCTTTCAAAAAAGCGTAATTTTACTCAAGGACGATCTCGATCCGGCCCGTGAGCTCTATGTGGTGAAGGCATTTTTCAATGTCGCCCCGACTTATAAGACTCCTGAAGATAGAGAGGAGTCTCTGTTTCTTTTCAAGCTTCCAACCGACGCCGGGCTGTTGTGGCAAATCCTCCGACAGGGAAAGGTCTTCAGCGTCTTGAATCTAAAACATGAGCCCCGGTTTCGCGTGGCGTATAAACACTGGCAACTTCAGGTGACCGAATCGGAAGTGTGGTGTCCACTCATGAAGGGAGCGGACGTCTTGGGCGTGTTATGCTTCGGATCGCTTTCGCAGGGCGGAAGCCTTTCGGAGAGTGAATACGGTTTTTTGCAGGAGTTCGCCTCGATTGCGAGCACCAGTATCGATTCGACCTTGAAATATGAGAAAACGGAACGGGTGCTCAGAAACATTAAAACACTTTACGATGTGAATCAGCAGCTGACCAACGTTAACGACTTCAAGAGACTCTGCCGTGAAACGTTGGCTAAGGCGATTGACGCCGTTAGCGCCCAAAAAGGCAATCTTATGCTCCTCAATCCAGAAACTAATAAACTAGAGATCCGGGTGGTGTGGGGGATGCTCCCCGATCACGTGCGTGACGGCATTAACAATGGGAGCATGGAAACGACTGCCATTGCTATCGGTGAGGGCATTGCTGGAAAATGCGCTTTCTCAAAAAAACCGATTCGCGTGAATAACCGTGAAGAAATTCCAGTCATCGGTAAATTCGAAGTGAACTGCATGTGCTCGGTCCCCGTTTTAAACGCGGGTCGTGTTCAAGGTGTCATCAACATGACCAATAAGGTAAAAAAAGATGACTCGGGAAATTTGATGTTAGATCCGCTGGGGCGCTTTACGGAAGAGGATATGAATCTTCTTCTGGGACTTGCCGATCAGGCGGCTACTGGACTTAGCAAGGCCAAACTCTATACCGACTCCATCACCGATAGGCTGACGAGTCTCTCCAACACTCGGCATTTCGAGGAGATGCTCGCGCAGGAGATAGAACGTTCTCTCGCCTTCGGCAAACCGCTCACTCTCGCCGTGATCGATATCGACCACTTTAAGAAGTTTAACGATACGTATGGCCACAAGGCGGGCGATGCCGTACTGCGCGGTATCGCACAACTATTCGCCGGAATGAGCCGACCGGGGACCGAGGACATGACCTTCCGTTACGGCGGTGAGGAGTTTTGCATGCTGCTTCCGGACACAGGTCCCGATGAAGCGGCGATCATCCTGGAGGAGTTTCGGAAAAAGGTCGAGTCGACGCCAATCGGGTATGAGGGGCAGGATCTCAAGGTGACCGTTTCCATCGGAATCGCAACCTCGCTGCTCGACACTTCCGATCCGAAGGAGCTATTCAAACAGGCGGATGAATGCCTTTACAAATGCAAAGAGGACGGGCGCAATCAGGTTCGCGCCTATCTGGCGGGTGCCATGATACGCACCTCTGACGGCATATCGAAGGATTGGCTAAAGGCCTATCTCACTAAAAAAGCCGCTTAGTACTCTTACCTCCGGGTTACTTACGGTGTAACGTGTAGCTCAAGATTATGAAGTCGGAACCGTTACAATCCAACGGGAGACTGGCCGTACTTAAGGCGGCGCTGGCGGAGCGAATACTCGTCCTCGATGGTGCCATGGGAACGGCCCTCCAATCCCACCCTCTAACCGCTGACGATTTTGGTGGCGAGACTTACGAGGGGTGTAACGAGCATCTGGTGTTAACGCGTCCCGTTTTGATTCAATCTATTCATGAAAGCCATCTGTTGGCCGGAGCCGATATCATCGAAACCGATACCTTCGGTTCCACTCCGCTCGTGCTCGCGGAATTTGATCTGGCCGCAAAGGCATATGAGATCAATACGGCAGCAGGTCGAATCGCCCGCGAATCGGCGCAAAAATTTTCCACTCCGGAAAAACCCCGCTTTGTTGCTGGATCGATGGGGCCGACGACAAAGGCTATTTCCGTCACCGGCGGAATCACCTTTAACGAGCTCATCGCGCAGTTTTACGAGCAGGCAAAGGGCCTGGGTGACGGCGGTGTGGACTACTTCCTGCTGGAGACATGTCAGGACACGCGAAATGTCAAAGCGGCTATTTTAGGAATTCAGCGCTGGCTGGGCGAGTCCGGCGCGAAAATCCCAATTGCGGTTTCCGGTACCGTAGAGCCGATGGGAACTTTGCTCGCCGGCCAGACTATCGAGGCCTTCGCGGAGTCGCTTGCTCATTTGGATCTTCTGTACATCGGGCTTAACTGTGCCACGGGGCCGGAATTCATGACCGATCACCTGAGAGCACTTTCGCAAATGGCCCGGTGTCCGGTGGCCTGTGTACCCAATGCCGGCCTTCCGGATGAAAATGGAAATTACCTCGAGACACCGAAAATGATGAGTCGTGTGGTTGGCCATTTTATCGATAGCGGCTGGGTAAATTTAGTGGGCGGTTGCTGCGGGACCCGCAAAGAGCACACTGAGGAATTTGCGCGCTTGGTGAAAGACCGAAGGCCTCGGGCCATTCCGGTTCGTTCGGGTTCGTTTCTGTCCGGTTTGGAGTGCCTCGAGGTGTCGGATGAAATGAGGCCAGTTATCGTTGGAGAACGAACCAACGTAATCGGAAGCCGCAAATTCAAGGAGTTGATTGTCAGAGAGGATTTCGAGAGCGCCGCCGAGGTAGGGCGCTCTCAGGTGAAAAAGGGAGCACAAATTCTTGATATCTGCCTTGCCAACCCGGATCGAAATGAAATGGCCGACATGGAGCGCCTGATGGATCGGCTCATCCGCAAGATCAAGGTTCCGCTCATGATCGATTCTACCGATGAAAAGGTGATTGAGCTGGCGCTAACCTATTGCCAGGGAAAGGCTATTATTAATTCCATTAATCTCGAGGATGGCGAGGAACGTTTTGAAAAGGTCGTGCCCTTAGCCAAACGTTTTGGCGCGGCTTTAGTGGTTGGAACTATCGATGATGACCCCAAGCAGGGAATGGGAGTGACTCGTGAAAGAAAGGTGGAGATTGCCCAACGGGAGTTCGATCTCCTGACGGGTAAGTATGGGGTTTCGGCTAGTGATATTTATTGGGATCCCCTGGTGTTTCCCTGCGGAACGGGAGACGAAAACTACAAGGGCTCGGCGCCCGAGACCATCGAGGGGATCCGGTTGCTGAAGGCCCGGTTTCCGGAAACCCGGACCGTATTGGGGATCTCCAATATCAGTTTTGGGCTGCCCAATACGGGACGGGAAGTACTCAACGCGGTTTTTTTGTATCACTGCGTTCAGGCCGGATTGGATTTGGCCATCGTCAACTCTCAAAAGCTCGAACGCTTTGCTAGTTTGTCCGAAATCGATCGAACGGTGTGTGAAAGTCTCCTGTTTAGCCGTGGCGATGACCCTGTCGCGGCTTTCGCTAAGCATTTTCGAGGCCGCTCGCCCGTCGCGGCTTCGAAAACCGAGCTGATGTCGCTAGACGACCGACTGGCCAATTATATCGTCGAGGGTAGCAAGGAAGGACTCACTCAAGATCTGGAGCGGAAACTAAAGGAAGCACTGCCGCTCGATATCATTAACGGCCCGTTGATGAAGGGAATGGACCTGGTGGGAAAGCTGTTTAATGAAAATAAGCTCATTGTCGCTGAGGTTCTGCAGTCGGCCGAGGCGATGAAGTCCGCTGTCGCGTACCTAGAGCCCTTTATGGACAAAAAAGACACGGTTTCGCGCGGCAAGATACTTCTGGCTACCGTTAAGGGGGACGTCCATGATATCGGCAAGAATTTGGTAGAGATTATCCTCGCTAACAATGGCTTTCAGGTCGTCAATCTGGGGATTAAGGTTCCCCCGGATCAGATTATCCGGGCAATTGAGAGCGAACGGCCAGATCTTCTCGGGCTTTCAGGTCTGCTGGTGAAATCGGCTCAGCAAATGGTCGTGACGGCGTCCGATCTAGCGCGGTCCGGTATTCAGACGCCGCTGCTGGTGGGTGGCGCCGCTCTTACCCAGAATTTCGTAGATAGGCAGATTGCGCCTGCCTACGCGAGCGGAACGGTGGCCTATGCTTCCACCGCTATGGCTGGGCTTGACTTGGCCAAATCGGTGGTTGAGCCCGAACGATTTGAAAAACTCAAACGGGAGCTTGCTGAGCGCCGATCCCGTTTGGTGGAATCGACGTCGTCGGCGCCCATGACAAAACTCGAAATTTCAACGACTCGCTCACCGTCGATCCCGTTACTGGATGTCATTCCCGAGACTGAAGACCTGGAACGCCACGTGCTCGTCGGAAAAACCCCCATCGAGCAGATTTGGAATTATCTAAATCCCATGATGGTTTACGGTCGGCATCTGGGAATTCACGGCAACTCGGTGCGGCTGTTCGACCAGATTGCTCGGGACTCCAAACTGCGTCGTCACGCGGAGGAAAAGGACCCCAAGGCCTTTGAGATTTGGACGGCCGTCGAGGCTGTAAAGGATCAGTATCGAGAGACCGGGTATTTTCGCCCTTCTGCGGTCTACGCATTTTTTCGGGCCTATTCGTCGGGAAATACGATTCGGTTCTTGGACGGCATCACTGAATTGGGAGCGATAGAATTCCCGCGTCAACCATCGGCGCCTGGTCTTTGTCTGGCCGATTTTGTACATTCTGATCCGGCCCGCAAAGACACGGTAGGAGCCTTTGTGGTCACGGTGGGTCAGGGAATCCGGGAAGAATCGGAGCGGCTGAAGAATGCCGGCGATTATTTGAAGTCGCACATCATTCAGGTGCTGGCGCTTGAAAGCGCAGAGGCCTACGCGGAGGTCATTCACTCTCAAATTCGCAGGGCATGGGGATTTGCGGACCCGCCACGGATGACGATGCTTGAACGATTTCAGGCAAAATATCGGGGAAAACGTTATTCATTCGGATACCCGGCCTGTCCACAGCTGTCCGATCAGACGATACTGTTTAGATTGTTACGTCCCGCGGACATCGGAGTCGAGCTAACTGATGGATTCATGATGGATCCCGAGGCCAGCGTATCCGCGGTTGCCTTTCACCACTCTCAGGCGAGCTATTTTTCGGTCGGAAAGGGAGCCTTGATGGAGGAGCCTGGGGAGGCTGACAAATAATGCTGACCAATGATTCGTTGTGGCAGAAGGCTCCTACCGGATTTCTTTTTAGCGGCATCGGCTCGCTGCCGCATCCTTACATCGATGCCGCGATTCAATTTAGTTTTTCCCACTCGATTCCGTTTTTGCCGCAACTTCCCGCCAGAAATCCTCAGGAGTTTATGGTGAATCAGGCGCTGGACCTGATGCCCGGTCTCACGAGTCGTTCGGGGGGGCTTGTCGAGATCGACGCGGCCGTTTGGACAAAGCAATCCCAACGTTTGGGGACTTACCTTGAGAAGGCATTCTCGGCGACTAATGCTCACTGGGCCGCTTTTGATCGTTTTGAACCGTCCCCAGGGGTCTGGAGCTGTTGGACTCCGTTTTTGTGGGAGCTCGAGGAGCGGCGCACACCGTTTGCCAAAATTCAGATCGCCGGCCCCATGACCTGCCAGTGGGCGCTGCGCCTAGCCGATGGAGGCTTTGCCGATCGAGACGTACTGGTGGGAACTCAGGTGTTTCGTTTGATTCTTGCAAGGGCGATCGCGATGTGCCGTCGATTGCGCGCGATCGGTGTGGTCCCACTGCTCATTCTGGACGAGCCAGGGTTTTATGGGTTTTCCAGCTCAAATCCTCGGCAGAAACTGGCGCTAGAGGAGCTTAGAATTTTTTTAATCGCGTTGAAGAAAGAGGAAGTTTTGCTGGGTATCCACTGCTGCAGCAATACCGAGTGGACCAGTTTGCTCGGCCTTCCGATCGACATACTGTCTCTAGATGTAAATCTTTCATTGCCGTTTTTGTTGAACCAGACTCAGGCGGTCGAGTCATTTCTCGCACGGGGTGGCAGGTTAGCACTGGGAATTGTCCCCACAGGCTCGCATGCGCTCAAGCTCAGATCCTTCGAGCCTCGGTTATTGTGGAGGGACATGGCATCTCTGGTCAGTGCGGCCTTCGGAAATAATCCAGTCTTATCCCGGCGCCTGCTCACTGAGGCTCTTTATACACCAGCGTGCGGGTTGGCGTTACATTCGGTTCAAGATGCAGAGGCTATTTTGAGTCATCTGGTTGAGATCGGAGGGTTTGTTTCAGCGCTTCCGTAGCGATTTGGTGCTTCTGTGCTTCACGAAGATAGAGAGGAATGGGCTGCGATTTTCGCCGCAGAATTAAAATAGCAAACACACTGAGAATTGCCAGGCAGAGCAGGACAAACCAATCGTTGCTCGACGCATAAAGTGTTCGGGGTGGAGCTAGCGGCAAGGTGACAGTTCTTTTCAGAACGAGCGGCTCTGCTCCATTGACATCGGCAACAACAGACCCGATCGCATCCACAATGAATAGAACTCCCGACTGTCCGATTCGCACGATAGGAATGCGGTACTCAACGGCTCGTAACGTGTCGAAGGCCTTTGACCAATGAACGCTACGAAGTCCGATGGACTCAGTTCCCCCAAAGCTGAAAAGTGCGTACACCCCGTCATCCACAACGGCTCTCGCAATCAAATCGCTTTGCGTTTCATCGCCGAAGGAGACGCCTAGCCTCTCTCCTGATTTTAAGAGAAAAGCTCGAGAGTTAGAAAGTTCAAATCCATTGCCCTCAACACCGCCGGGTAAATCGGAAAAACTTTCATTGGAAAGGCCTGCGGTCTGAGTAAGCCTACCGAAATTAGTGCGTACCGGTATGCGCGCGATCGCAATGGTACGAGTCGGCTCGACCAAGTGCAGAGCCTCGGGTTCGGTAGCACGGGCTCGGGAAACAAGCAGAGTGGTTTTTAATTTCTGCGCCAACGCTTGAAACGAAGGCCGACAGGATTCGAAATCGGTGTACGGTGTGTTGACGAGTGTCGGCCAAAGAATCAAGTCTCGATGAATTGAGTCCTTATCTAGCGTGTCGGTGAGCTGAAACAATTTACTCAGGTTTGGATTCGCAGAATTGCAACGGGCTTCCAGCTCGGCCGGAAAGTCTTTCGAGTCGGGTGTCGCAGGTAAGTTCGCGTAAACTATTCCCATCTGGAGCATTCGAGGAGTTGCCCGATTCTTATAAGATTGAAAAGCCACAATTTCCGATTCGGCGGCTCGCATACCCCAGACCGGCACGAGCCAATAGGCCATCGAAATCACCGCAAGAACGGGGTGAGAGTCAGGAAACCTGAGGCGTGATGGCATCATCAGGAGTGAGAGCAACGCCCCCATTCCCAAGAATGCGAACGATAGGTATTGAGTACCGGCGAATTCTGAACCCTGCAGGATCCAAGAATATTTGAATAACGAGTGGCCCAGCTTCCAGCCGATTGGCCTAGGGATAATCGACTCGGCCAAAACGAATAGTGCGGGAATTCCCAAGCCAAACCAGCATTCTACAAATAGCGGATCGCGTCGCCTAATGTGGAACCGGTGATGAATCCAACTCCCCACAGTCAAAAATCCGGGTAGGTGAATTGCGGAAAGAAAAGATTTGATAAAGTGCCAGGTCAATTGCTGGAGCTCGAGTAAATTGAATGTATAAAGTGAGGCTGAGAAGAGAACCTCGGTGATGGCATAAGCAATCGCGAGCGTTAACCCCAGGTAAAGTGTCCCAATGACGTTCGAAACGGAGGCGATCCAGAGCACGCACAGAACGGCAAAAACAAGCACCATCGGTGCCCAACTTATGGGTGGGAGTGACAACAGAAAGCTGATAACCATCAGGGTGGCGCAGACATTCGGGCGACGTGCAATCCACTCCAACGGATCGAGCCGGAGCCTGCGGAGCTTCAATTCAATGCTGCGTTTGTTTAAGATTATTCAATTCCTGAAAAGGTTATCTTCTTATTTTACACTCAAGCCCCTTTGCGTAGGCGAGGAAAATGGGTAA
>CAZRVZ010000030.1:0-43352 GCA_964603655.1 uncultured Pseudobdellovibrionaceae bacterium
TATCGGGTTGTCACATAACGGGTTCTCAAGGCGGCAAGATGCGTCTTAATGTCACGAAATGGATTCGCCGCGAGCGCGTGCAATGACTTCGAGAAGGGCTCTTCCCAGGCCTTCGAAAAGGTATAGCCCCTCGGTTCGGCAGAGAGTTTGGAATTCTTCTAAATATGGCCGGGCCGAACCGGACCCGTTATGTGACTACCCGATAAGCAGGGTTTTTAATACCCGCTACCTTTTCAGCTGAAAAGTAGATGGGCACCTAATCACCTAATCAATCACCTACCTAATCACCTAATTTCCCAATGTCGCGGTGGTGCGCGGGGAGGAGTAGTAATAGTTGAGGCTGCCACCCTCGGATTCACTCTTCTGGTCAAGATCCTTGGAGTAGTGCCTACGAGCATAAAGATAGACGCTGCCGTCGGAACTCATCTCGGCCAGCGCTGACTTTGAAATGGTTGCCGACGTGGCCCCTACCGTACTGGTGGACTGCGTCGCCTGAGACCGCGTCACCGCAGTTGGAGTAGATACGTACTCCACGTGCACGAGAACGGACTCATTGGCCGCAACCGCGGGAGTAAAACTAATCGTAAGGTCGGATGCGCGACTCACGGTGGACGCCGGCGAAGACAACGCGATCGTACTCGGATTCGTGATGGCGTTTACGAAACTGGCGCCGGCATTATTGGTAAAGGTGAAGGTACTAGCCGCTAGATAACCCGTTTTGGAGCCGCTGTACGATGTTCCCAAAAGTGAAGACAACGCCGATTTTTCCAAGGTAATCGTATCGTGCGTGACGGCGCACTTGCCGTCCATGAGCAGCGTGGTTCCGGTCGCCCCCGCAAAACGAAACTGAGCAGAGGCGCGTGTCGAATCGTCCTTTGCGTCGTAACTGGCCGAATAGTACTGATAAATTTTGGCCTGATTCACATCCGTACAATTACCCGTATCGACCGAGCAGGCGGAAAGTACCAGAGCGGAAATAAGCGCAGTAAAGCGAATCAAAGGACCTCCTAGAATATTTATATAACCCACCACCGGTGAATTGGAAACATTCGCGGGCTCGGCGGGCTCATCCGATTAATAGTCCTTGTGCTCACCGCGGAATATTTTAAGCACCATTAGGAAGTTTCTAACGGCGTCCTCGCCGGACCAGTGGGACGACTGAACCTCTTCGTATAAATACACGTCAGAGCTTTGGCCATCGATTGCCGTTACGAGGATATTCCCACACAGGCGGTCGACGTGGCTCGTTCCCGCTATCTTCTGGTAGTACACGATAAACGATTGGGGCGCGTCCGGCGTGCCTTGGCGCAATGATACCGCCCACTGTTCGTCCCATTCGACGCTCACCAAGAACACGGGACGCACATTGAGGTGCATGGTGCGAATCCAGAGATAATGCGGACTCTTCGTGACAGTCTTGGTGATTACGGTGTTTTTGCGATTCTTAGTGAGATAGGGATCCTCAAATAGCTTGAGAATCTGCCAGGTGGGCATCTTAACCACGCCTCGCACCTCGCCGGTTTGAACGCCATTCTTCATGCCGCTGAGGGAGGCGTCGCCGCCATTGGACTTGAGCGTGAGTGGTTGTTTCAGCGGCTCCATCAGTTTTTTTGAATAATCAAAACACTTTTCGCTCGCACTCGCGAGAGTCGGAATCAAACACAGAATGAGCCTCCAAAACTTCATGGCCTTAAGGGTAACTAGATTCTGTCGGGATTCAACGAATCCCGACAGAATCTATCCTGAGGCTTTAGCCGAAGGATCTTAACGCAGAGTTTTGTGCCCATTGCTTGGGTCCTTAGGACGGCGCGTTCTGGATCGGACAGCCTCACTCCAAAATATCGCGCTCGTCACTTTAATCAGACTCTGCTTAATAGAGCTTTATTCTATTGCCCAAATTATTTGCATGAACTTTTGTTTTGACAACTGAAATACGCGGTCGAATACTTCGGGGCATGACTCGCAAGGTGAATCGCAAGATAAATCGTAAGGTAGCCCCCACACAACTCCCCCTCGTCACGGACTCCAAACGCTCCGTCTGCCATGGGGGTGAACTGGGACAGGGAATTAGAAAGACCAGGCGGCCCGTGGATACCAAACGGCCGATGCACTTGGTGTTTCAGGCAAAACGGAATCGGGGGCCTTTTTCACTACTTTCGCCGCCTCATGCCCTTGCGGTAGGACGCATCCTGATGACGGTCGCTGGCAGACACCAAGTGCGCGTACTGGAGTGGACAATCGTCGGCAACCAGGTGCATCTGCTCGTTTCTGCCCAGACCCGGGAAGGGTTCGCTAATTTTTTACGGCGTTTTTCGTGTGAGGTTGCGCTTCACGTGACGAGAGCCCGAAAGGGTAAAGCCTTCGGCCGGTTTTGGACGGGGCCTGCTTTTAGTCGAATCGTAGAATCGGACCGCGCATTGGAAACGGTACGGCGTTTCATCGCACTGAATCCATTAGAGGGTCTGGGAACTGCCGAGTAGGGTACAGGGAAAGATACTCACTCCCTTTACGAAATCCCGATACAAGATCCGTCCATGAGATCCCCAAAGGAGATCCCCACATGAGATCCCTTTGGGCTTTAATTCCCGGTCGGAACGGTAAAGGTCGGGGCGGTGATCGCCGCAACATTGGATGCGGTTGGCGGTTCCACCAATTCGTGTGACGTGGTCGTTTTAGTCCCATCGAGAAATGAGGCACCCGTGGCTCCGGAGACGGCCCATGTGCCGGACTTGGCACAACTGTTCGTGGGGGCGAAATTGATATTGCTCGATGAGGCGAGCCACTTGCCGGTCTTGGCATCTTTCGAGAGCACCTGTTTTTGGACCTTCGGCTGGCTCGTACTATTGGAAATTCCATCGAGCCAGTTACACCGCATGTTGGTGGTCCAAGGTGCAGCCGCGGCCGTGAGAATCGACATGGCCACTCCAAATCCTGCATAGGCGGTGCCCGTCCCGTCGGCCGCCACGTTAAAAGCAAACGATCGAGTCGCGCCGTCGTTGGAACCGGCCTGCCAGGCATAATGGAGAACACCGGCCCCAGTCGTCGTGTTTAATTCCGCGAGGATCCAATGGCCATCTTCCCAGGCATCGTTTCCCGTGAACTTGGAGAGATCGACCTCATTACCGCTGGTGAACGCCGAACCGGATTGATTGGTGCGTTCGGCCATGATCTTGACCGAAATTTTCAGCACGCCGTCCGTCTGCGAATAGACCATGCTCATGTGGCGCTGATCGCCAGATGCGTTGTTAGATCCGGAATGGGGCACCGTCGCCTTGGCCAGTCCCGAAAAGTTGGTGTTATCGGCATTTGCCGGAGCGTGATAAATCGTAACCGACGCGGTCTTGCTGTTTGACGTAAAATCAAACACCGATTTGTACATTTCCGAATTGTCGGTGGTGTCCACCCGAATTAAATCGGCATTGGTCAGCGTAATTCCCGTGAGCGTCGGCATTACGGTGGTTAAATCCTCGGTCTTTCCTTCATCAGGAAGACTCTTTCCCGCCTTGTTGGCCGCGGCGAGCATCACCGCCTGCATTTTGATGAAGTTATTAAAAAACATCGGGGCGCCAGCCATGAGCGCGTCCACCTGGGCCGCCGCGCAGGCACGGGTATCGGTGTTAGACGCAGTCGCGTAGACGATACCCAAATCGCCCGACGGGCGATTCACGTTTGACCCAGTCGCATTATCCGTCCATGAGGGGCCATAACAAAGCGCCTTGAAGGATTTCTTCTCGATGGGATTGCCCAATGCCGCAGCGGTCGTTGCGGGGTCCGCGGTTGTGGCGTTTTTCATTTCGGTCGTCATCTCGCCCACCGGTTTTACGGTCGTCGGCGCGCCCGTCTCATCAGCCGCTTCCGAAACTCCCATCATCGTTAGGACGACATTTAGCCCCGTGAATTGCATGAACGCCGTAAAGCTTTTCTTCATGCCAAAAAGTGAAGCCGAGGCGCTCGAGCTGGAGCTGGTGGCAGCCGGACTCGTCACTGCTATCGCCCCCATCGCCTTTGAAAGGGCGTTGGTGAGCGAATCGGAGGTCGCTGAACCACACCGGGAAACCAAGACCACGATGGCGGTCACCGCCAGCGACAATACCAAATACTGTTTCATGACTTCACTCCTCATTAGTTGAGCCTAGATAAGCCTCGCTGAGCCTTCGAAGACAGCTCACGGACGTTACTCACGGAATTGGTCGGTAAACCCTGAAAGAGCTTGAGCCATCAATTGTGAAAATTGTGGACATTGAAAAAAAATCGCGCCGCGTCAAGTGTTTCAACGCGTTAGCCAAATTTCGGCACTGCAAACCGAGTGGATACACGACTCTGGACGAATACGCGTGCGCGGTCCTACCGAGGCGCGTGGTACGGGCCTTGCTCTGGAATGCATCAGCAGGTTTGGAAATGAAGCTCGTAGTGTGGGTAATGACATTCGGTTTAGTCCTCGCGATTCTTGCCCAAGACAGCTGGGCCCAAACCCCAACCGTCTCCGAAACAACCGCGGGGTATTTGTATCGGCTTTTTGGCCAGCGCCCCTTCGAAGAACAGCCGATTCCGCTCGCGACCCTCACCGTAACCGCAAAGCACGATGTCGAATCGATCGGAATTTTTCAGGGTGAAAGCCTGAATTGCCCTGGCGGATGCCCTAGGAATCCCGAATCGGATCGCCTCTGGCTCCTCATTCGTTTCAAAGACAACAGCCAGGCGCGCGTAGAACTCACCGTAGTAGAGCGAGACCGCATTGAATTTCTTTATTCGAAAAGCGCCCCCGAGGCGGTCGTGAGATCTCGCGTGGTGACCTTCGGCCCGCACCGCGAACCGGTCCTCGTTAAAACTTTCGAGCAGACCCCTTCTCAATTTCAGCGCCTTCAAGATCCCAAGTGGGTGGCCGAGACAATCGGTTTTCAACTCATCCGCGTCTATTCGAGCCAAAGTAAACGGCTCAGCCGCGAGGTCGGGATGATGGTGACCACCGGCATCCGTGCCGAAAGCGTGCGCCGCTAGCTTGCCTTCGCGCTGACCCCGGTACGCTATTTCCTACTCAATGATGCGATGGTACCTACTTAATGATGCGATGGCCGCTCTTTTTTACCGCGCTCCTGTTCCTCTTGACGGGCTCTTACCTCGATAACATTCGGGGTCCATTGATGCCCATTTTGAACAACGACCTCTCGATCCGGTACGACCAAAGCGTATGGCTGTTCGTGGCGGCCGGTTTGGGCGCCATCTCCTCGGGGCTCTATCTCAAGCTCACCGAGTCCTGGGGAATCCAGCGGGCCAAGATTTTTGGAATCACGGTCGGAGTCCTGACCGCTCTCACCGGATGGTTCGTATCCGGTATCGGATCACTCTGTGTCTTTGGTTTTCTGCTCGGTGGAACCGTGGCGTCACTAGGCACGCTCGCCAATCTACTCGTCTTTCATGCCACGCCTCCCGAACGTCGAGGCCTCGCATTTAATGGACTTCACAGCATGTACGGTATCGCGTCTGCTGTGGGTCCGAGCATCGTTCCGATAATCTTGCTGCGCGGCTGGCCCTGGCAGGTTGCGCTGTTGCCAAGTTTGATTCTCACACTCGTTCTGGCGATTATTCCAACGCGCATTCCGGAAGGGCCAAACCATTCAACGCCAACCGCAACCCCAACCGCTAAACCGGTCGGCCGGCTCGGTAATGTCATCGTCGCGACGTTTGTTGTTTACGTAATGGGTGAGATTCTCAACTCCATCTGGATTGTCAGTTTCCTCGTGGAGACGCGGGGGTATTCGGTGAATTCTGCCGCCCCCTATCTCACACTTTTTTTCATAGCTATGGCGGTCAGCCGCCTGTTGGCTATTCGGACACTGTCCGCCCGGTGGGAAACCCGGGTCATGTGGGCCTCTCTGGGTGTATTTTTGTTATGCCAGATTATCGGAATCACGCTCCACCCCATCGGACTTTCACTGAGCGGCCTGGTGGGCCCGTTCTTTCCGCTTCTCATGGCGCGCATGACCTGCAACCTAGGGTCGGCTTCTCAAACGGTCATGCTACGGCTCTTTCTGGCAATTCCCATCTGCTCCGCGTCGGCTAACTTCCTCTTGGGCCAGGCCAGTAAAACAATTGCCCTCGACCGCCTATTCTGGGTTTGCCCTGCCTTTGGATTGGCGACGATGATACTTTTCGCTATTACTCTGAGTCTTGAGGGGTCGCTGGGTGCGACTCGAGACTCAAAAGACCCACGACTTGCCAACCCGGCCGGGCGCCGGGATTATTAGCGACGATTACCTTTCTTTGCTCGCGTGGCGGAATTGGTAGACGCAAGGGACTTAAAATCCCTCGATCGTAAGGTCATCCCAGTTCGATTCTGGGCGCGAGCAGTTTTTGGGCAATTACCAGGTTCAGAATCGAACGAAATCTAATGGTCGATTCTGGCAGGGCGAGCAGAATACAATCAAGGGTTTAGCCGCGCGCGGTTAGAGAAGTGGTAGATCAAAAATGGCCAAAACGGTAGACACGTCTACTCAAGAAGAACGGTTACCGAACCTGGAGGTATGGAGGCGCCGCTCTTTCTAAAACGGGGTCGAAGCCGTTAGGCTTGCCCCAAACTTGTTTCCGCAATTAAGCGGACAAGATTGCGAGGTCATCCTTTTGGGAGCCTCAAAGAAAGTAGCAGCGCCGATGAAAGTTATCTCTAATGAGTTCGATAATGTCTACTGTGGCATTGATTTCCACAAAAACACCTCGACCCTGTGCTCTGTTTTCGCGAATGGCCGGGATGCTGAGCCGATCACGACCATAAAGACAGCGCTTTTGGTGCGGTATTTATCCAATCGTACGCATTGGAAGATAGGCATTGAGGCAACGGGTGGGGTGAATCATGTGGTGGAGAAGCTGAAAGATTTGGGGGCGAACGTTGTTATTTTTAACTCCAATCAGTTTCGGGGAATTGGGATTGGTGGAAAGAAAACGGATGAGCGTGATGCGAGAGCTTTGGCGAACGCTCTTCGCTTGGGCAGCGTGCCCGAGGTGCACCATCGGACAAAGTACGCACGGCAAATAAAGTCGCTTTTAACGACGAGAGAGCACCTAGTCCAGGCTCGAGTGTGTGGGATGAATCACATTCGAGGGACATTAAGGGAGTACGGGGTGGTGATGAACGCCGGAGCGGAAGTGTTTTACAAAGAGGCAAGACTAAAAATTGAGGGGCTCGAAGACGCTATGATTCGGGAGTCTTTGATTTTAGTGCATGAAAATGTATTGCGACAAAAGGAGCAGGAAAAAGTTACTGAAGAAATCGTAAAGGAGTTCACTAAAAACGACGAGCGAATGAAGAAACTGCAGACCATTCCGGGGGTTGGACTAATGTCATCGCTGATGATGCTCGCCGTAATCGATGATGTGGGAAGGTTTAAGGATGCCAAGCAGTTTGCAAGTTATCTGGGGTTGGTGCCCAGCGTTCATGCCTCCGCAAACGTGCGTATGATGGGGTCCATAACGCGCAGTGGCTCTGAGATGTTAAGACGCTATCTCGTGCATGGGGCAAGGGCCTGGATGCGCTACTCGCCAACTTCCGATAAGAATCGAATTTGGGCCGAAAAGGTAAAGGCTCGTCGGGGAATGAACAAGGCGACGGTGGCTCTAGCACACCGGATAGCCAGAATAAGTTTTGCCGTCTTAAGAGACGGCACGGTTTATCGAGAGGCCAAGAAAAAAGAACTCAAGAAGGCCGCATAACACCAACACCAAAAACTTTTTTGAGAGAGCTTTTAATCTGCAAACCATTCATCAATCACGAAACTTCTTGAGATACGTATCGCCAGATACGCTCTGTCAATCGACGATTCTCCATAGGGGATATATTACCCTGAGGTTTTTACCTGCTTGTCGTACAGAGTTAAACCATCAAGATGGGGCTTTAAGACCCCGGATAGCTGAAGCCGTGAAGAGGAACCCCTTTTTAGGCGATAGATCATGAAAAACATTGCACGATTGAGAGCTTAAAAAATATGTAAATACGTCGATAATAGTAATGAGTTCTTTGAGAATTGAGTCCGGGTCCAAGGGGCCATTTACCTGGAGTGTTTCGGTAGACGACTGGGGGAAACCTCAATCAGTCTGGCAGCCGGGATAGGTAGCGGTCCACAAGGATACCATCAAGTGAGGGGCTGCGCGTTAAGCGCGTGTTTCATCACGGATAGTCGGGTTTAACGGACCCACTCAAAACAAAAAGGAACGGTTCTCAGAAAACTGCCCGAGAGAGTGGCGCCTCCATAGCTGGGGTTGGTGCCCTATTGGTGCGTGGCATTGTAAGACCCAATCTAATAACGCTACGGGTTGTGAAGTTTCGTCACGATTCTGCCGATAACTGAAACTGAAGGGGAGACTGCGTGCGATTGGCACTTTTCACACTGGTAGCGATTATGTCGATGATTTCTCAGCTTGCTCTCGCTGAGGCGAACACGTTTCAGCGATCGAAGTGGCGCACCCCGATTTATATGGGCTTTACCTTTAACGAACACGAGGCGACGAAGGCGGGGCAGTCCGCGCGCGGGTACACCGGCATCGTCTTCGGCTTTGGCGTCGATTATCGTTTTCTTCCGAATTTTTCACTCAGCGGCGAAATGTTGTTCGTGGCAAAAGCCTACGAGCTCAATAACGGAACAACGCTGACTCGTTTCGACCCGGCCTATCTCGAGTTTCCAGTCCAGCTTAAATTCCAACCGGCCGGATGGATTTACTTTCACGCCGGCCCCTACCTGGCTTCGTTAGTGCTGTCCGGAACTCGGCAGTACGATGGGCATCAGGACGCGATTAAATTGAACTTTGCCAACGATTACGGAGTCACCGCTGGCATCTGGATCGGCCTTGCAGCCAACCCGAAGTTAAACGTGGGGCTCGACCTGCGCTACGACTACGGCCTCGCCGACATCGAGTTCGACAAGATGCCCGGCGACACCATCAAAACCCGCACCCTAATGCCGCTATTTACCGTCACCTTTACTTGGTAAAAAGTATCCAGACACGTTTTTTTTGGGCCCTTTTTTAAGACAGGTTTGTTTAGACGCTTCGGGCGAGCCAGTGGATCCATTTTCACGTTTATAGGGTTTTTCTTATTCTGGGGCGTGCGACTTATTACCAGGCCCAGGACGGATTACCACCTGCACCACCGTGGGGCGGGCCCTGCGATCCCGACGCCTGGCGCGCGGCTAGAAGAATCCGCCCTCTTGATTTGGGCATTCCCCGACCCTCTAATTCGTTAAGTGCAATGTAATGCCGTACCGTTTTCAGCGCACGGCCCCACTCTACGATTCGACTAAAGGCAAGCCCCGTCCAAAACCGGCCAAATGCCTTACCTTTGCGCGCCCCCGTAACGGCAAGAGCCACCTCACACGAAAAGCGCCGTAAAAAATTTGCAAATCCGACCCGAGTCTGTGCCTGGATGAGCAGATGTAGGTGATTTCCGACATTAGCCGACTCCACTACACGCACATGATGCCTGCGAGAGACTGCCATCAGGATGCGTCTTACGGAGACGGCATGAGGCTTAGCCAGTAACGAGAGCGACCCGCGCGCCTTTTCCGCCCGAAGCACCAGGTGCATCGGACGATTGGTCACCCCTGCTCGGAAACGACACGCCTGGATTTTCTCAAACCCCGGCCCAGTTCGCCACCGTGACAGGTCGAGCGTTTGGAGTCCTTAAAAAACGTGAGTTGTTGTGGGGACGTCTTACGATTCATACATCAGGTTCTCTAACGGCTCATTTATCTTGTCAACGGCATAGTTCTTACAAACTGCAAGGGCGATAGAATAAAGCCTATAATGATTCGCTTCAGACAATAGGGATGTTACTAAAAATGGTCCAAACTGGGTCTAAATGCCCGAGCCGATCCTATAAGGTCATGTGTGCAGACGTGATTCCTGGTAGCCTCCTTTTTTACTGGCCAGAAAAGAAGCCGTTGCCGGCGAAATACGAAAGGGCAGAGAAATCGCTCTGCGGAAAGGCCTCGAGCGATCCAAAGCGGCGCCAATTGAGCAGATACGCGTAGTAGTTCTGAGACTGCGAATCCAGATTACGGTATCCATGGCTCATGAGCGGGTTGCCATCGACGAGCATTCGATTCAAGCATCGCGACAGTGTCGCAATCATGGTCCGATAGTATTCCCGAGTCGCCGGGACTGACTGCACTCCGGTCACGCATTGCTCGGCATCCAAATTGAGGTTCGGGTTAATGTGTCGATCGCCAAACAGCTGATTGTCTCCAAACACCACCGTATTGGAAAAACCTCGCCCCGAATTTCGTTTAGCCGAAAATCCTCCGCTCACTCCACGCGATAGCTGCTCGAGCATCTGCCTGCTGAGTGCTTTGTATTGCTGACTCTTCACCTGCGCTGGCGGCCCTGCGCACGCGCTTACGAGAATCAGCAACAGCCAGTGAGTCATCATCTTTGAAACCGTTTTTTCAGTAATCCGCTTCATGCTGTATCTCCTCATTGCTGTGAAAACCTATTGAGCAAAAAATAAAGATTTGCGTCGACCTGGTTGAACCTGTCCACCGACGGATTGGACCATTGCGCAATCTGCACCTGCCGCGCCAGTACCAATCGATAGCACCGAACGAGCGCCCGCTTGGCCCCGTCGAAGTGGGCAGAAAGTGCCGCCGCACTGGAATTGGCGGTGGGCTCCCTTGACGCCACAAACTCGAAACACTGGCGCATTCCACCCATCGAGGTAAGCGCTTCATCTAAGAAAAGATCTCGGCCGAACACAGGGGCACCCGGTTGCAAACAACCAATCGCGGTCGGCTCGACCACGGCACCGGAAGTCGCACCAGGGAAGCTTTGGCCGCCGTAACTTTGGACAAACGGCTCGGCATTCACCGCACTGGCGAATCCGCCGTAGAAACCACCCTGGTATCCAGAAGGATTTTGATAGCCGAACATTCCATAGTCGCGGCTCAAACAGGCTAAGTCGCTTTCACGATAAATCGGAGGACTCGTCTGCGGCGCCACTAAGGGCTTCGCGTCAGCGCCAGTCGATCTGTCAAATAGCCCGCTATTTAATGAGGTGCTGTCAAAAGGGTTTTGGGAAGCCGGGGGAATATTAACCGGGACCGGTGCAGGAGCCGGAATGATGGGAGTGCTGCCTACCTGTGTCTGGGTCCTGGTTCGCCCCGAACACCCAGAAAGTCCGAAGGTCAGTCCGATAGCTACGGCCAATACGGCCACACCCAGAAAATTCTTTTTTGACATCATTGCTGTCTCCTCATGCTGTCTTGATCACGGCTGCAAAACTGACCCCGATGGGCCTGGTGTCTGTGATCTATGTTCAATGCACACAATGGGCCAATGTCCACTGTGCGTATTCGTGCTGACGCCAAATCCGAAAGTGTAGACTCAAATGAAATACTGAATACAATCCGGACTGGATTTGAATTATTTTACCTATATTTTCAATGCTTTACGTGTAATCGCTGGGTCTGTTCAGGTTTTCGAGTGGCGCGAAAGCAATGGTGAGTTGTCGATTTTTTGGACGTTTACGAGTGGACAGTTACGAAACGCTCAGGGGCGGGGCGTTTGTTTAATGACCCAGCGGTGGCCGGCCAAAATGAGAAGACTCAAAATCCAGTACCTGGCTGAAAGTCCGACTGTGGCAAAAAGCTCCAACTGCCACAGCGACACCCCGGCAACCGTTCCCAGTACGGTAACAAAAAGCATCGGAAACGGGGTCAATGCATTTAGTCCAAGGGAAAGAGCTCCGAAGACGCTAAAAAAATGCTGACTCCTTTCCCAGGTCGAGATCAAACCCCAGCCAGCGGCCGACGCCTCGACCGCCTCAATCGGAAAATGCACACCCCCGCTAAAAACCAACGCGATTCCTATCAGTCGCCCCAAAATCATCGCGACTGAAAACCACACCGCACGGCCTGGTTTTCCAATTAACGCCGCGGCAAAAAACGGTTCAGAGGGAATGACTAGGACAAAATAATCCACCAACGAGATCGCGGTAAGCACTGGAAATACCATCCAATGACTAGCTGCAACGCGAAGCTTCTCATTAAGGCGTTCGTAAAAAGACTTCATGGTTCCATTTCACCCAGGCCACTCATAAAAACCATGGTACAATAAAATTATCTCTTCTTAGATATTTTTTCGGCAACCAAAACAACAATTACGGACAAGGAGGCTCTCATGGGTCGTCTTTTTATCACACTAGCAATGGTGTACCTGGCACCGGCAATCGCACACTCAAATAGCGTCGAGCGGGGCCTGGTTGAATCGGCAGCAGCAACAAATACCGCCCTTCTCGTGGGTGTATCGCACGGTCTTCCTGGCATCGACATCGACGTCAAAAATGTCGAAACGATCGCCACCGACAAGGCCTACCAGTTTCAATCGTTTCAGCTCAATGAGGCCCAAGGCACTCAGCTGGCCGTCGCAAAGGAGCTTGAAAAAACGGCGAAGCTCGCCGGGACGGACGGAAGTTATTTCTTCTATTTCTCGGGCCACGGTTCAGCGGACAACATCTATCTGCAGGACGGCCTGTTTAGCGTCTCCAAGATGCGTTTAGCCATAGAGGCGGGACGTAAGTCCGTGGGACCTCTCGCCCGGCTCGTGCTGATGTTCGACTCCTGTTATTCGGGATCACTCCTGGGGCCCTTCAACCGTTTGCTTCCGAAACTGGCCACCTACGATCCGACGACGGCATCCTCAGTGCTGGCCGATCGCGTAGCCAGTGAGTTCATCGGGCGTAATCGTGCGTACTGGAAAAAACTCTTTGTCTTCGCCTCCTCCAGAGCGGACGAAACGTCGCTCGCGGGCGACGAAGGTTCTATCTTCACGGTCGCTCTCAAGAAGGCCTATGACGAAACGATGCTCACTAACGGCACCATGAGGGAATGGATCGAAAAGACCAAGACCTACACCGAAGGCCACCACCCGGTGGAACGCCTCGAACCATCCTCTCTCTACGATGAAAAGATGGACCCGGCCCAGGAAGAGACCGCTGGTTAGCGGCCGCTTTATCATTCGTCCGCTCGCTTTTTTTGATGAAAAGTGGGCGGGTACCTTTTAGAATTAATAGGTGCACGAATATTGGGGCCTGCTCATCGTTCTAACAACCCTATCGGGCACCGTATTTTCCCGCGCACTGCTAGAAGTTTTCGGCAGCTCCGCTCCGGTTTCAGTGCGCCGCGCGGTTGCCTGGTTCATTTCCTCGCCTACAGATTCAAAAAAGATCCCGCCTCGCGTGCGTTTGATTCCCCGATCCCCGTAGTGTAGCGTGACTCCGCATGAAGCCGGTCAATCCAGACACGCATTTCCCGACGTTAGAGAGCGAAATACTGGACTTCTGGCGCGGGGCCGGAATCATTAAAAAGGGACTCCGGGCCAACGCTGGAAAAAAACCTTACGTTTTTTATGACGGGCCGCCATTTGCGACCGGCCTACCTCATTACGGTCACATTCTGGCTGGAACTTTGAAAGACATCGTTCCCCGTTACTGGGTCATGAAGGGCCACTTCATCGATCGGCGGTGGGGATGGGATTGCCATGGACTCCCCGTCGAATTCGAGATGGAGAACGAATTGGGTTTGCGCGGACTCCGCGATGTCGAAAAATTCGGTGTGGCCAAATTCAACGAAGCCTGCCGTGCCATCGTCTTGCGCTATACGAAGGAGTGGGAGGCTGTCATCCAACGCACCGGGCGCTGGGTCGATTTTGAAAACCACTACCGCACCATGGACGCCCCTTACATGGAAACGACCTGGTGGGTTTTTAAGCAACTGTGGGAGAAGGGACTCATTTACGAGGGGTACCGGGTCATGCCCTACAGCTGGCGAATCGCCACTCCATTGTCCAACTTTGAGGCTGGACTCAATTACAAAATGGTTCAGGACCCGGCGCTCACGATTCGATTTCGCGAGCCCGCGACCGGCCATTTTTTCCTGGCCTGGACCACGACGCCGTGGACCCTTCCCGCGAACCTGGCCTTAGCCGTCAATGCTGACATCGCGTACACCCGGGTCAAAGACTTAAAGACCCAGGACGTGGTATGGCTCGCGGCCGACCGGTTAAGCACGTATTTCAAAAGTAGTCAGGATTATGAGCTCCTCGAAACGGTGAGGGGATCGGCGCTCGAGGGACGTGTGTACGAACCGCTCTTCCCGTACGCCAAGGATCACGCCGGCGCTTTTAGAATACTCCTCAGCGACCACGTTACGGCCACCGATGGCACTGGAATCGTGCACACGGCGCCGGCCCACGGTGAGGATGATTTCAAAATTGCGCAGAAATATGGCATCGAGCTCGTCGATTATACGGATGACACCGGGTGTATCACGGCCCAGGCCCCCGATTTTCAGGGCCTAAACATCAAGGACGCCGACAAGGAGATTATCAAATATTTAAAGGCTCGCGGCTCGGTCGTGCGTATTGAAACAATTGACCACAGTTATGCTTTTTGCTGGCGCAGCGATACTCCACTCATGAATAAGGCGATCACCACATGGTTTGTGCGTGTCGAGCCGCTCAAGGAAAAACTCATCGAAAACAACCGGCAGACCCATTGGGTGCCCGAACACCTGCGCGACGGCCGATTCGGCAATTGGCTTGAAAATGCCAGGGACTGGAACATCAGCCGCAATCGTTTTTGGGGAACCCCACTCCCGGTGTGGCGGTGCGCTTGCGGTGAAAAGCTTTGCCTGGGCTCCCGAGCGGAGCTGGAATCACTCTCGGGGAAAAAGGTCGACGACCTCCACAAGCACCTTATCGATGATATTACGGTCCCCTGTCCGAAGTGCAAGGCGCCCATGAAGCGGATTCCCGAGGTTCTCGATTGCTGGTTTGAGAGCGGATCGATGCCTTACGGGCAATGCCACTACCCGTTCGAAAATAAGGAGAGCTTCGAGGCGAACTTCCCGGCCGATTTCATCGCGGAAGGTATCGATCAGACGCGCGGATGGTTTTATACACTGAGCGTGCTCTCCACCGCTCTTTTCGACAAACCTCCCTTTAAAAACGTCATCGTCAACGGAATGGTGCTGGCCGAGGATGGGAAAAAGATGAGCAAGCGGCTCAAGAACTTTCCCGATCCGAGCCACATTCTGGATACCTATGGAGCTGACGCACTCCGTGCATTCCTCATGACATCACCAGCCTCCCGCGCCGAAGATCTGCGCTTTTCCGAGACGGGCGTGAAGGAGATTGTTCGAAGCGTACTGCTCCCCCTTTGGAACGCGTATAGCTTTTTCGTAACGTATGCCACGGCCGACCGGTGGCAACCCACGCAGTTCGATCCTAAAAAACTGGACTGCCTCACAAACGACCTGGATCGATGGCTCCTCTCCCGGCTTCACAGCCTGGTGAAACATGTGGATGACAAGATGAGTATCTATCATCTTTACGAAGTACTGCCCGAGGTCGTCCGGTTTATCGGTAATCTCACCAACTGGTACATTCGGCTGAATCGGCGGCGATTCTGGTCAGAGGTGCGTGCGATTGAAGAGTCGCCGGATAAGGACCTCGCCTACCAGACACTCTTTTATACGTTGAGTGAGTTCTCCAAAATTCTGGCACCCATTTTACCGTTTATTACCGAGGCCATTTATCAGAATCTAAATCGGAATTCCACCGCCGGGGAGAAGGAGAGCATTCACCTGTGCTCCTTTCCCGAGGTAAACCACCTGTGGATCGATCCCGCATTGGAAAAGGAGATGGCTCTCGTTGAAAGCGTCGTGGCGCTCGGACGCAACCTGCGAACTACCCACCGGTTAAAGACGCGTCAACCCCTGCGGGAGTTCAAGGTGATCACTCGGGATCCGAGCGATCACCAGATTATCGAAAAGCACCAGCAGCTGATCGCCAGCGAGCTCAACGTCAAATCGGTTTCCTTCAGCACCGATGAGGCCCAGTGGGTACACTGTTATGCCAAGCCCAACGCCAAGGCGCTCGGGCCGAGACTGGGTCCTAAAATGAAATCGGTCTCCGAAAAAATTCGTACACTCACGACCGATGCGGTTGCGCAGCTAGAGGTCATGGGGACACTCCTCATCGATGGTGAAACCGTCACCGTCGATGACGTCGTGATCGAGAGAAAGCCGAAACAGGATGGAATGATTCAGACTCTGGGCTCCACCACCGTGTGGCTGGACTCTTACTTGGATTCGGTGCTAATTGGTGAGGGCCAGGCGAGGGAGTTCGTTAACCGCATCCAAAAACTGAGAAAGGATACGGGACTTAACGTCACCGATCGCATCTCCATCGCGTTTGATTGCCCCGTGGCACTGTCGACTGCATTGCTTTTGCACCGTAACTACATCACTTCGGAAACACTGTGCAGCGATCTCAAATTGGTGATTTCAACAGCGTGGACATCCGAGCAACCATCCGAGCAGCCATCCGAGCAGTCCATCGACGAGCACGCCATCAAGATACACCTTAAAAAAGTTTCAACGTGACTTGGGAATTCATTCTGCTCTCTAAGCCCGCATTTCGAGAAACGAATGCGCTCACCTTGAAATACCAGACGCGGCTAAAGCGAGACGTGTCAATTGAATCGATCTTTCTGAAAAATGAGGAGCGACTTCAGGCCCACATTCGAAAATCCGCCGGACTGAACATTTTGCTCGATGAAACGGGGCAATCGGTCGATTCCATCTCACTGTCTAAAAAAATGCAAGGTTGGCGAAATGGGCCGCACGATCGCATTCGATTTTGCGTCGGAGACAGTTATGGTTTTAGCGATGAAGTGCGAGCCCAGGCAGACTGGCTCTGGAAGCTTTCAGACCTGACTCTGCCCGGTGATTTTGCGTGGCTGCTCCTCTGGGAACAGATATTCCGGGGCTTCTCCATCATCCATAAGTCCGGCTACCACCACGGTTGACGAAAAGGGAAAAGGTACCCGGAAGGGAAAAGGTACCCGGTACCTTTCAGGACTGCGTCACAAATGCTCACGGAATGACCGGCTGTAAGTTGTAGGGCAAATCCACCCGCGTGCCGCGCTCCAGGGAAGCGGGGACGCGTTGCTTAATTTTTGGTTCTTCGCAAAAAGCGCGACGGGAGGTGTCTCCCGGACAGTACCAGGTACTTATCATCTCCACGCGCGTCCATCGATAGCCGCCGTAGTAGTGTTCATATTGTAGGTAATCCAGAGTGGAGAGCACCGTCTCCTTCTTGGCGAAGTTCCCATAGGCATCATAATGGGTCAGTCGCAGCTTATAGACTCGAAAGGCGGCCGGCGCCTCAAGACACAGCAATACGCCCACCATTAACAGAAGTCTCATACATGCCCATCGGTATAAATCGGACGGCAATCGTGACGGAATTGTGAAATGGTCGTGTGGTGTGTGGAATTCACCTGACCAATCGCGATCGTCCTTAGGAATCCGCCCAGAAATACCGAATAAATTCTTGGGAGGGCGCTATGGCCGTGAAAAAAACCAAACCCAGAGCCCGAAAAACTGAGTCGATCGCACCAGCGCCCAAAGCGCTTCGCTGCGGTGGAAAGTCGTGCCAGATTAAGAGCTGCAAACGCGAATACCGCGCAAAGGGATACTGCGGGGTTCATTATCGGGAGTGGCGCCACGGCAAATTTGGACGCGCTCGCTATAAAACTTGCTCCGACAAAACGTGCCGCACGCCGATGGCACACGGCCGTTATGGCTTTTGTGAAGAGCACTATCAAAACTACTTCGTAAAAGGCGTCGAACAGGACAAGGCACCAGCCCCGGAGAAGCCAGCTGCAAAGCCGGCTACCAAGCCAGCGGTGGCAGCATCCGCCTGACAGCCTTTTGGATGTTTCCTGAGCACATTCCGTTAAGAACTTCTTTTCCGGATTCGCCCTTGACGGACAGATAGACCGAAGTGGATGCGGGAAACTCATCCTTCGCACATTCGCGGACGTGAGGCCCTTCCATGAAGGGGAAAGCCCAAGCGGAAACAAGGGAAACAATTAGAAGTATGATTCTTATCAACATACGCTAAGAAAGATGCAATCGCCCCCGGAGCCCAAGTCTACGATGAATTTGACTAAAGTAAATTGTTCTGTCGTCGCATTAGGCCCACTCAAAGGGACCACGTATGATCTAGAAGTTAGATTGACACATCGGTACACAATGGCCCAAACCCGGTCCTCTTTCACCCAAGCTTGGACGGGTTATACAGATCCATAAAAAGATCGGGGCGCCTCACGGCGATTTCTGCCAGATCCCGTTCGGTATCTATGTCGGCCAGTGGTTCGAGCTGATGCACGGACTCGTTCTGGGGCAACTCTGCTAGCAAGTGACGTAACGTGGTGTCGACCGAGTAGGGAATTTTCGTCCAAAATAAATCGGTGAGCGGCCTGGACCCGCCGAAGAGGTAAAAGCCACCATCGAGTGTCGGCCCTACTACCCAAGGGTGGCACCGTAATGCCGCGTGAGCCTGCGACAATACTTCACAGTTCAGTTCAGGCGAGTCGGCGCCTATCAAAAGGGCAATGTCGTGCGCCTCAAGAAGGGTCGAGTAGATTCGGCTAAGCCGAGGTCCCAACCCACCCTCTCCCTGATACAGCGTGGAGAAACTCGTCCAAAGCTTGTGATGAATGGCGTTCGGTTCGGCAATGGCCCAGTAAGGTTGAAAAGAGAGATCGGATTGGGTCTGATTTAAGAGGTTTTTAGTGCATTGGAGAAGCCGATGATAAATGAGCTCGGCCTGATGGTTACCAATCGTTTTCGCCAGGCGTGTTTTCACCGGAGAGAGGCCGGGTGTTTTCACCAGGGCGGCGATACCAACGGAAGGTTTTGGTGGATTTCTCAGGAGCGTTGTCACCCACGTCCCCTAAGCTTTCTCCACTCCGGAATGGCCTGAATCGCGGTTAGGCGCAGATGGTGCAGCGTGGATCGCAGCCAGCCGTTCTGACGATACTTGCGCGCGCTCGTCTCCAGCGTTCCACCCGTGCAACGTACGGGAATGCGTCCCTGATGCGCCCGCCAGATAAGGAGGTGATCCTCGCCGAACGGAGCAGCGGGATCGAAACCCCCAAGCCGTTCGAAAATTTTTTTTGTTAGCACGAATCCCTGATCACCGAATGGCAGCTTCAGCCATTCCGAACGCAGGCGAACGCCCCACTCATTGACTGGCATCAAGAGGGGGCCGTCGGAAATAAACTTAAGCCGGAAAAACCAAATGCATTCGGAGCTGGCAGCAATACTTTTTTTAAGCGACGCCAGCGTGGATTCGGTCAACCGAGAGTCGGCATGTAAGAACCAGAGTATATCCCCAGTCGATTGCGCCGCTCCGACGTTTTGCTGGTGGGCGCGGCCGGTAGGCCCGGTTACGATGGTGGTGCGAGCGAGCAGCGTCACGCGAGCGGTTCCCACACAGAGCAAGATTTCGGCCGACGGAATTCCCAATGATATTTTTTCGATAAGATCGATCGGGGCCGAATCGAGCGGGCCCAGTGGGATGATGACCGAGATCTTCATTCTTGAAGGAATTTCAACAGGCTTTGGCTCTCTTGAGAAGCGATATCGGTTCGGCTGACCACGATAGCTCCCTTGAGGCTTTCGCGGCAACGACAAGGGAGCTCGGTCTTGGGTTCGGAAAGAATGCCGAGAATGATGGACTGAATTCGGGAGAGGTTGGCGCGGTAGAGCGCCATAATCTTATCCGCGCTGGCGTGTTCGGTCGGGTCGTCCTGCCAACAGTCATAATCGGTCGCGATGGCGATGGTGGAGTAGCAAAGCTGCGCTTCGCGAGCTAAAAACACCTCGGGAACATTCGTCATGCCCACCATATCGGCACCGGCAGAGCGTAAGAAATGGCTTTCGGCGCGGGTTCCCAGTCGCGGCCCCTCGACGCACGCATAGACTTTGCGTTCGTGTATCAGGGTGCCGGTGGGATGGGTGCCAGAACGCTTTGCGATTGTCGCGAGCTGTTCGGAAAGTGCCGGGCAGCAGGGCTCAGAGGTTGAAATATGGACGCTCAACCCATTGCCAAAAAACGTCGACGGCCTTCGCCCTTTGGTGAAATCGATATACTGATCAGGGATACATAAAGAGCCCGGCGCGATCTCGGCCCTGAGACTCCCTACCGCTGAAACTCCGATGATTTTTCTGACACCAATCTTTTTGAGCGCGAAAATATTAGCGCGGTAATTGATTTCCGAGGGAAGCCACTCGTGATTTTCGCCATGTCGTGGCAGAAATGCCACCGGATTGCCATAAAGAGCGCCTCTCACGATGCGGGCGCTAGGTTTTCCAAAGGGTGTATCGACATCAACTGGCTCGATATTCTCGATTCCGGCCAGCTTGTAAAAACCCGATCCTCCGATAACGCCTATCATATATCCTCCAATACGGTACCGCTGTTTCTACCAATAAGCGCCGCGCCCGTCGGACTCAATGTCCGTGGAAATTCCCCAAGGCATTTCGCAGTTGGTGATGAGATGATGGCCCGCCTTGCGGGTTTCAATCCCAACCGCCACCGCCGATTTGGAAAAAACCTTGAGCGACGATAGAAACTTCTCGAGCGGTAGTCGCAGGTGAATCGGTTCGATCCTTTCACCCAGATCTCCCTGGTGAACCAGCTGGGCGACATGGATTTGAATGATAGACTCCGTTTCGTCGAATGAGGCGTCTGTGACGCGAATGCCGTTACCTAGCGCTTTGAGCGAATCCTCGATGAGTTCGTGGCCCAGAAGCTTCAACCGCCAGAATCCTATAGTGGGCGGTAGCAGGTAATTGCTGCGCCGGGCGTGGCCCGTCGGGGCTACTCCGAGACCCTTCGCCGTGTGATGATTGCAGGCTAGCGATCGGGGACGACCGTCTTGAAATAGCATTAGCCTCTGTTCTTGAACCCCCTGATGGTCAGACTGCCCCAACCCCTCATCGACGAGATCGAAATGATACGGCTGAGGGAATGAAATCCGCGTAAGCCAGGACCGATTCGAAAGAACACGATCGCTTTCAAAATGGCGAAAAAACGGCGCAAGGAGTTGCCCGAGTGCACGCGGGCTCCAGAGAATGGAAATTTTCCCTCCCGGCATAGGCCAGTTCGTATACGAGACGTCTTGCGGCGACTGCACTTCCGAATTCCAATCTCTCCAGAAGTCTTCAATTGAGCTCCCGACCCGACGGCCACCAGGCCACGTGAGCTCAACCGCCTCTTCCCGTCCCGAGCCCTGGCCACGGTCCCCAAAAAGTACGAAGTATCGGTAATCGCGTTGAGTGTAGCTGACGGCTCGTTCGCCTGCCCACCGGGTGATCCGGTGAGCGGATTCATCCGTCAACGGTGATTCATCGGAACTCGCCTCGCGTGTAAAAGCCGGCCCCAAAACGGAATCTGGATACTTCACTCCCAAGGAGAAAAGCGCTCGTGCGAGATTGAGATCGTTTCGCGAAACTTGAATCTTCTCCCCGGATTTTACAGCGCGAAGCATAATCCCGGCAGACGTCGAACGCATAACGCGCGTTAACTTTCGTTCGACAACGGTCGTAACGCTCGATTCCCTGGCGCAATACAGCTCGAACGCGTCGTGATTCGAGGCCATTACGCCACGCAACAAATATTCGCTATCATTCGCACTCAACATAATTTGGAGGCTGCACGATAAGTCAGTGGGCGATAAAATAGTAACATGGGTGTTTGGTCTACACCCAATCAATTCCCGCCCCTAACGTACGAAGAGATTTTTACCACGAGAGCATCGCACGAGTTCTTAGACGGAGGTCTTTATGATTCGATGGTTCGCTTTGGTTACCTTGGCATTACTGGGTTGCGCCACCCGGCCGTCGAAACTGAGTCTTCAACTCGAAGCGGACAAGTGGTCGATTCTCGACCAGACGTTCGATGCAAATGAGTTGCGAAAAAAGCGACTGAGAGTTGCCATCGAACGCATTCAAAAGCGAAAGGCGGCACCACGATACGTTCAATCACGGCCGCCCACGCCGCCCGTAGTTGTCCTCCGTCCTGAGTCCCCGGGCGTTTTGGATGAAGTCGAAACTGTTGCGGACTCCTCGGACGAATGGATGCATCACTATTACCGAGGACTCTCCGCGGTGGCCGAAAGCCAGTTCGATCGCGCGATTTCGGAGTTTCAAAGTTTCATGCGAGCCGATCCGAGTCATGTTTACATCGATCGAGCTCAATATTGGGTCGTTGAGAGCCATTATCGCAATCGAGAGTATGGAATGTGTGTTTTAGCCGCCAATGAGTTTCTGTCTCGTCACGGTGACAGTCTGAAGTCATCCGAGGTCCTCTATCGGCGAGGATTGGCCCTGGGCTCGATGGGTCAGCGAGGCCCGGCCGCTGAAACACTGCGGGAAATTTTACGAAAATACCCGTCGAGCCGCGAGTCGGAACTTGCAACCGCTTACCTGGCCCGACTTGGCGCGAGGGTTTCCGGGTGAAGGCGCTGTGGATACTAGCCCTACTGCTTTTTGCGTCGGTAGTCTGGGCCCGAAAACCTTACAAACTCAACTTGGATCCAATGACGGCTGAGCAGCTGCTGGCGAGCCTCGTCATCAAGCCCAGGCTTTCCGATAAGGAGTGGAAGGACCTATTAACCGCGAAGCTGAAGAGCCGTCGCGGGCTCGCGTCTCAAAAGTTTCCGACGGGCGAAAACCACAAGATTCTCCCCAACGAGAATTTGTGGAACATCGCCAAAAAATCGCTGGGCAGCCCATGGTTCTGGCCGAAAATCTGGGCGACCAATCCTGATATCGAAAACCCGCACGAGATTGAGATCGGTCGGCTACTCGCCTACTACCGCGAGGAAAAGGATCTAACGATCACGATTCCCTTGATTAAGCTCGTCCCCTCAGGGGGCGGCAGAGCCACCAACATTGAAAATGATTCGTTTCTCACCGTCGAAATCAAGAATCGGTTCCGTTCACCCATGGCCATTCTCACCGAAGAGGACCCCATCTTTGGCCAGATTAGAGGCTCCTACACCCAGCGATCGGTCCTCTACGTCCACGAACCCATCTACGTGGAGCCCTACGAGGGGGTTACCTTTTCCCGAGGCGAACGCTTCGCCGTAATTCGCAAGGAGCGGGAGATAAAAGAGGGAGGCCTCCTTGCCCGAAATCTCGGCGATCTGGTGCGCATATTGGGAGAGGTGGAGATTTTGCGGGTCGAAGACGAGTTGACGGTTGCCGAGGTAAAAATGGTGATGAGTCCCATTCGACGAGGCGATCTCCTGATCCCAGTCCGGCGTCTTTACGATATGGGGATGGCAACCACCAGCCCTCCCGACGATTTGCAGGCCAAGGTGGTGCAGGCCGAAGATATCGAGGTGACGCTCATGGCCCAGGGGCAAACCGTGATTATCAATCGCGGCTCCGAAGAGGGGATGATGACCGGTTACAAATTCCGGGTTTATCGGGATATGGATCCGGCCACCCAAAAGGTGACGGACGTATTGCCGGATTTTAAGGGTGAGATCAAGATTATCGCGACCTCTAAAAACGCTAGTATCGGACTGATTTTGAGAAACGACGAACCCATTCTCAAAGGAGACCTGCTCGTTCCCGCGCAACGATTCGCCAACCGCCCCCCGCCGCCCCAAAGACCCGTTAACGTGCTTGAGGTGGATTGAATTTCCATTGAATTCCGGCACTGGGTTACTAGCAAACGCTACCCTCAACTCCTTGTAAGTGCGCGGGCCATTGCGATAATAATTCTTTGAAGATGCGCTCCACTCTCGCCCAATTGCCGCCGGTACTTTCGGTAACTTCAGCCCCGCCGAAAGTTCTATTCTCCGCCGGTGAACCCCTGTGCCTTTTAAAGCCGATGGTCGCGATAGTTGGAACACGTCGTCCCAGTCTTTATGGCGTTCGCATGGCCTACCTTCTCGCGCGCGACCTGGCCCGCGCGGAGGTGTGCGTTGTGAGCGGTCTCGCGCGGGGAATTGACGGCGCCGCTCACTCAGGTGCGCTCGCCGGTTCGGGGCTCACCGTCGGAGTTCTGGGCCACGGGTTGGATCGCATTTACCCTCGGGAGCACGGGGAGTTGGCCCACAGAATATGTCGCAGTGGCGGCCTGCTGCTTTCGGAGTATCCTGATGGAACACCGCCTTTACCTCATCACTTTCCATGCCGCAACCGCATCATCGCCGGCCTCTCTCTGGCGGTGGTAGTGATTGAGGCCGCCGAAAAAAGTGGGAGTCTGATTACGGCTGGTTTTGCCGCAGATGAAGGACGCGAAGTTTTCGTCGTTCCGAGTCGAGTCGAGGACGGAGGGTTTGCAGGAAGTCACCGCTTGATTCAATCGGGGGCCGGTTTGGTTACGTGCGCGGACGATGTTCTCGCAGCACTGGATCTGACCGCCGTTCCAGTTCCAAAGCAAATACGGGCCGAGTCACACCTGGAGAGACATTTTTTGGAACAGGGCGGGGTGCTGGACTTGTCACGGATTCGTGCCCTTTCCCGTTGGCGAAGCCACCTTCACGATGCGTTGGTTTCAGGTCAGGTGATCGAGTGCGGAATGCAAAACTACATTTGGGTTGGCTGATTTTGCGCTGCACCGGCATTCTTTCTTGCCAAAGCCGAGAAACTACGACACCCTTTAAGAAGTCACCCATAAATTTAACGCAAACCCCGGCACCTGGGCAAAAAACGATTGAGAGATAAAACGCTCGATATCCTGGGATTTTTGTCCCAATCTCTTTTGAGAGAGCGCGATCTGTTTTATGATTCGGAAGCCATTTGGAAAGAGCTGACCGACGTCGGATATTCCGAGAATGAGATCGAGTGTGCCATAAGTTACCTGGAGCGCTCGACACTGACATTGCCGGGTATTTTTTGGAGCGAGGAAATCCCCGTTCACCGGAGTTATACAGTGCGCGAGATGCACCAACTGACCCCTAAAGCACGCGGATTTCTCTGGACACTCAAGTACAAAGGCGTCATCGATCATGCGCTTGAAGACGAAATCATTCATAAAGCCATGAATTTGGAGGAGCCCGCCGGAGTCAAGGAGATAAAAACCGTTGCCGCTCTTACCGTTTTCGGTTATGAGCACAAAACTCAAGAGGTCGAGCGCCCTCTCTACCACGCCGCTGAAGGTGGTCTACATTAGAAAGACTCCTTTACGGAAAGACTTCCAGGTAGCCCAAATAATATGCGAGAGAAAAAATAAAAATGGCCGCAACTGCTAAGCGCAAGAAGTCAGTGGCGGCAGTGACGTCCGTGGTGGCGTCAACGGCCCGGCCCCCCGCAGGAAGCAAGTTAGGACTAGTGATCGTCGAGTCTCCAGCTAAGGCCAGGACGCTCAAAAAATACCTGGGAAAGAATTTCGAGGTAAAGGCAAGCGTCGGTCACATCAAGGATCTGCCAAAAAGCAAGTTAGGTGTTGATCTGGAAAATGACTTTCAACCGACCTACGAGGTCATCAAGGGTAAGCAAAAGATTCTGGACGACATCGCAAAATCCGCCGCCAAAGCCGCGCGTGTCTATCTCGCCAGTGACCCCGATCGCGAGGGTGAGGCGATCGCCTGGCATGTGGCCGAGTCACTGGCCTTACCCAAGGATAAGATCTGCCGCGTGCTATTTCACGAAATCACCAAGCCCGCGGTGCTCAAAGCGCTCGACAATCCGGGAACGCTCGATCGGAATCGATTCGACTCCCAGCAGGCCAGGCGCATTTTGGATCGCCTGGTGGGATACAAGATATCGCCGATATTGTGGGTTAAGGTTCGGCGCGGACTTTCGGCAGGTCGCGTCCAGTCGGTGGCCGTGCGCATACTGGTGGAACGCGAACGCGAGGTGCTTGCATTTGTTCCCAAACCGTACTGGACCGTAACCGCAGCGCTTGAGTCCAAGGGGGCGAAGCTTCAGGCTCGTCTCGTTCGGGCGGGCGAGGAAAAGATCGATCGGCTCACCATCGACACTCAAGCCAGAGCCGACTCGATCGTAAGTGACGCCCAATCGGCCGTTTGGAGGATCGGATCCATCACGCAAAAAAGCCGCAAGAGCAATCCCAAACCACCCTTCATCACATCCACCCTGCAGCAGGAATCGGCGAAACAGCTCTATTTTAGCGCTAAGAAAACAATGATGCTGGCGCAGCAACTCTACGAGGGCGTTGAGATCGGTGATACGGATTTACAGGGTTTGATTACCTACATGCGAACCGATTCCACGCGCCTTTCCGCTGATGCCGTCAAAGACGCGCGAACACTCGTACAAAAGATGTTGGGAGCCGACTATCTCCCGAGTGCTCCGATTGAGTATAAAAATCGCAAAAACGCCCAGGATGCCCATGAGGCAATTCGCCCGACCTCGATTGGTTTTTCACCCGAAAAGGTAAAGCCATTTTTAGAGGCCGACCAATTCAAGCTCTACGAGCTTATCTGGAAACGGTATCTGGCCTGCCAGATGGCGCCGGCCGTTTTTGACCAGACATCCATAGACATCGAGGCGAAGGCGGCTAGCCAGGGGTATTTGTTCCGAGCCACCGGGAGCGTTCTCAGATTCCCCGGATACCTGACTCTCTGGCAGTCACCCGATGAAGATAAGGACGAGGACAGTCTGGAACTTCCGGATCTCAAGGAAACGGATCAAATCCGCCACGAGAACACGGTGGCCGAAAAACACATGACCGAGCCGCCGCCCCGCTATTCGGAAAGCTCTCTCATCAAGGAGCTCGAGGAGCGGGGGATCGGGCGCCCATCGACCTATGCGACGATTCTCTCCACTATTCAGGATCGAAAGTATGTTGAAAAACGGGAAAACCGGTTCTACCCGACCGAGCTGGGCTTGCTCGTCACCGATCTTCTCGTCGAAAATTTTTCAAACGTCCTGGACGTACAATTTACGGCAACCATGGAAGAGCAGCTGGACGAGATCGAAGAGGGTAAACGCAATTGGGTCGATGCTCTCAAAACTTTTTACGGACCATTTTCGGAAACCTTAAAGATTGCCTCCGAAAAGATGCGCGACGTCAAGCGCGAGGAGACTCCGACCAACATCACGTGTCCCAAATGTTCAAAGCCGGTGGTTCTCAAATGGGGACGTAATGGACGGTTTGCCGCCTGCCAGGGTTACCCGGATTGCCGCTTTACGAGTGAGTTTTCACAGGGAGAAGACGGGATTAAGCTCATCGACAAACCCGCGACCGATGAAAAATGTCCCAACTGCGCGGAGCCAATGGCGATTAAAACCGGCCGTTTCGGGCGCTTCCTGGCCTGTACGGCCTACCCGAAGTGTAAAACTACCAAGGCCATTACAACCGGAATCCAATGCCCGGAGTGTAAACAGGGTGAGCTTTCGGAAAAACGGACGCGTTTTGGAAAATCATTTTTCAGTTGTACGAAATACCCCACCTGCAAATACGCCATTTGGGACAAGCCACTCGCGAACCAGCCGTGTCCTCAGTGTCACCACCCGTTTCTGACGGAAAAATATACCAAAAAGGACGGCGCATCGGTTAAGTGTCCCAATAAGGAATGCGGATTTACGCAAAGCGCGCCGACAGTACCCGAGGCGATCCCGTCGCCGGGCTGACGTACCCAGCAGCTTAGACTGCATTTGGGTGCGCGAATCAGTTGTATTTGCGAGGCATTCTTCATAAAATTAATGCATGCGTAATATCCTATTCGGTGTCTTTCTAATTTCGCTCCCGGCGCTTGCCGTACGGGGTACCTACTTGGGCCTTCGCGCCGGACCCGTTACACTTAACAATACTCAAGTATTATCTTCTTCCGGTATGGGCCTCGATGTTGGATTTCGAATGACAAAGGCTTACGACATCGTGGCACAGCTTCAGGTCTCCCAATCCGGCGCTTTCAGCCATTGGATTCCCAGTGTCAGCGGGGAGATGCGTATATTCCGCGGAATGGCGGAACTGGAGCTGAGTCTCGGGTTGGGACTCGGAATGTATGCACTATCTGGAATCGGGGATTCCGAACTCAGACCCGGGATCAACGGTGGAGTTACCTTGGATTACGTCATTAATCGAGCCCTGCATATCGGCACGACGGCGAGGTACCACACGTTCGGTAGCGATCGGTACGGGTCCAGCATGACCATCTGGATGGTGCGCCTGGGCTACTACTTTTCCTTCGTCGAAGACACTTCGCTCCCGCTGTCGTTTTAATAATAGGTGCCTATCTACTTTTCAGCTGAAAAGGTAGCGGGTGATTTCCGACCGATTTCGAACAACACCCGCGACCTTTTCAGCTGAAAAGTAGATAGGCACCAAGGGGACCAACCAAGGGGACCAAGGGCCGACTAGACCCCTTAAGCAAATCTTTCTAAACGAATCAAGATGGCAAGTGCTTGGTTGAACTCGTCCATGTCGTAGGGCGGGTAGAGTATGTCGGATGCTCCCGAACCATAGGCCTGTTTGGACCAGCCGCGCGAGGGTCTCTTCGGCGCGAGGCAGATGACCGGGGCCTGGTCGGCCAGGCGTTGGGTGAGTCGAAATGGGTCGGACCAGGTAAGTGCGCAGTCAACGATAAACAGGTCGGCTGCGAGTTTGTCCGATGCCAGCTCGGTTTCACCAAAGATCGCCAGGGCCTCGAACGGGGTTTCGAGCGTCAATGAGGCATCTGAGCCTCGGTCGGTTACCAAAAACAAACGCAGTCCCGAAGTGTTTTTTCGAATGGCACGCGCAAAGGACAGATCGACGACGTTCATGGCCCCCCCCATCACTATTTTAATAACGGGCCATTTTTTTTCTCAAGTAAATTTTTCAGGAAACACAAGAAAAGGTCAGAAATAATCAGGAATCATCAGAAAATACTATGCAGCGAGTCGTTCCCTGAGTTCCGGGCTGTACTGAGTGAGCGCAACGCTGTCGGAAAGGGAGTAGGCGTTACCTACTGGTTTGAGTATGCCTTTCTTTGAGAGCTCTTCCAATGCCCTTTGGGTGAGCACCGGGTCGGTATTGGTCGCAACGGTAATATCGTCGAGGGTGATAACCAGGTTTTTTCCAAAACGCCTGTTGTATTTAAAATAGTAATTGATGAACTCGGTAATGCGGTCGATTTCATTGGTCGAGTAGAGAATCGAAATGAGCTCGTTGGCCTGGTCGACCCTCAGCTCCACGGTTTTGAGCATCTTCATGGCGATGTCGGGAATGAAGCTCTGTGCCTTCAGAAAGGAGCGCCGGTCAAACTCCAGTGTCGTGACAGTGCATTTGGCCTGCGCCGAGCACTCACGCTTAAACCCAGGATCGGAGATAATAGCCTTTTCCCCAACAACGTCACCATTCGTTGCTCCGTACAGGAGCCGTTTTCCCGTTCCGGTTTTTTTGTAAACACCCACCATGCCATCGACAATCAAAAAAAGAGCATCCCCTAGATAGGTCTCCTCGAAAAGGTATTCGCCGGTTGAAAACTCGCGAACGAATTTTCTTAGTCTTGGATCGTTGAGGAAATCCAGCCCCATGTCATGCGGCCTTTTTCTGGGAATCGAGCGTGGACATCGGGGTGGGGTTAAAGCGATAACCCTCACCATAAATGGACTCGATATGGTCCTTGAAGGATCCCAGTTTCTTTCGGATGCTGCGAATGTGGGAATCGACTACTCGATCGGTAACGAAGGTATCCACGCCCCAGACGTTATTTAAAATCTTTTCACGCGAGAGTACTCGATCCGGATTTCGCACGAAGTATGACAGAAGTTTGAACTCGAGCGCTGAAAAGGGAATCTCCTTATCCTCGATATGCACCCGATGCCCCAGAAAATCGATGCGAATGCCCTGTATCTCGAAGCTGGAGAGATTTTCCTTGCGAGAGGCATTTTGCCGAATTCTGAGCTTTACGCGAGCCTTGAGCTCCTCGGCTTCGAATGGCTTGGCGATGTAGTCGTCGGCACCCAGATCAAACCCCATCACTTTGCTGTGGGGGTCGGTTCTGCTGGAGAGAAAAACAACGGGGGTTGATGCCGTCTCTTTTTGGTTTTTGAGTAGGTGGCAGATTTCAAACCCGTCTACTTCACCCAGACTGATATCAAGCAGAATGAGATCGGGCTTGTGCTCGCGAGCAAGTTCCACGCCTTGCCGGCCATTGTCGGTACAGATTACCTTGTAGAGCTGCCCCAAGGCGGTTTGAACGAGAAACTGATAATCCTTGCTGTCTTCGATTACGAGGATTTTTTCCATCGACTTACTCCAATTTTCCTATCGGAAGCCTTACGCGGCTCCTCAAGGGTTTCTTTACGTACCCAAAAATTCCTTTTAGAATCCAGTAGCTAGCAGGCCCATTTCAACTGATAATACGACGAGTCAAATCTCCTTTTTTCTGACCGGGCAATCAAAAGGCCGAGTACAATAGACGTATGCTTAAGCGCCCTACGTTTGTCATCGTCTGTTCGGCCCTATTTCTTTACTTTCCTTTTGAGTTGGGTTGGCGGCTCGCGCGAGGTTTTCAGTGGACTTGGGTTGATCTCATCGTGAATGTGGCCTTGCCGGCAATACTGTTATTTGGCCTGGTTCGTGTCACCAAAACCGGCTGGTACACGCTCGTTGCGATATTATCTTTTTGGGGGGTGAGGGACCTAGCGCTTTATTACCGAGAGAATCACGCTCGCCCGACGGCACTCTTGGTGCACATTCTCATTTATGGAGTGAGTCTCGCCTATTTCATCAACCCCAGAGTCCGGCGACTCTATTTCGATCCCAGATTGCGCTGGTGGCGAACGAAACCCCGTTACGAAACCCACCTGCCGATGCTCATTGAAACTCTCACTCACCCTGCAGGCGCGGCAAAAGGCGAAAAGCAATTTCAATACCGCGTCCTTAGAAATGTCTCGGAAGGCGGCTGTTTCGTCGAGACCGATGCCCCGCTGCCGATGAACGCCCAATTCGATCTCGCGCTCCCGCTTCCCATTCCGCTGAATGTATCCGTACTGTCATCGCGAGGCGAAGTAAGATGGGTCTCAACCCAAGCCGGAAAAACCGGCATGGGCGTCCAATTCGTAAACGCGGATGCCCAGCAGAGGCGTGCGTTCAAACAATTCGTCAAGGAACAGCTGTAGCCCGCGAATTGGCTGGGGGTGCGCAGGGATCGCTGGCGAATCTGACACTTTTTTTTTCTAAGTAAATTCTGTCGACCATGAGAATCTAATGGCGAGACAGAAATTATCCTGAACGCGAGTAGAAGGATCTCATCGCAGACCCCGAATTAGACGATGGACAACGGTAGTACTTTAAATTTCCACGACGGACTTTCGTCTCAGACTTTCGCCCCGTACTTTCGAGTAGCGTTTCGCAAGTTTCTCTTGACAGAAAAACGGCATTTTTCGGGCCCTGTGATCCCCCTTTCCCAACCCTCTCCAGGGTGGGTCTATAAGCAGTTTTGCTGGCGTTCTGGCGCCGCTCTTTTTACTCCCTAGCTCGTGGTGCCGCCTGTCTCTTCGGAAGCGGTCATGGCCCTTTTATCGATTCAAAATCACCTTCCTAAAACCCGTGGTATGAGTTCTCTATTAGGTTGGTTTTATATTTAATAGCAGGAGGTGTGTATGCGAAAAGATTTCATTGTAAGTGGTCTGACGGATTTCGAACTTCTGGTCCGTCTGGACCGAATCGTTCTTAAAGAGATTGCGTCAATCCCAGTTTCTGGCCCATCTCGCTGAAGTTGAGAAGCGACAACTCTATCTAAAAGAGGGCTTTGAAAGTCTATACGCATTTGTGATTGGCCGGTGTGGATCCTCCGAATCCTCGGCGCTCAAACGCATTCAGGTGGCCAGGCTGGCGAGACGGTTTCCCGAAATTTACACCCTCATCGAAGATGGAAAGCTTTCTCTCTCCGCAGCGTCAAAGATCGCCCCCCATCTCAATGGTCAGAATTCCGAATAGCATTACCAATTCTAGCGGCTAGGCCGCGCTAGCATCCAGTCAATAAACCGCCCACCGTATCCTAATACCGGCGCAGGCAATCGGCGACGTAGCGGGCGTCACTCTCGGTCAGTGTAGGGCACATCGGGAGCGATAAACAGCGCGCGGCCACTCGTTCGGCGTTGGGAAAATCCCCCAATTGATAAGGTTTCATTGCCGGTAATTGGTGAATGGCCGCGGGGTAATGTATTCCGGTTTCGATCCCGCACCCCTTTAAATAATTTTGAAGACGATCTCTGTCCTCGGTCTGAATCACGTAAAGGTGATAGACGTGTTTGGCACCCGCGGCTTCGGTGGGGAGTTCGATGGAAGCAATGCCCGAGAGATACTCCCGGTACCAGCCAGCGAGTCGTCGCCTTGCCTCGGTCCAACCATCGATATATTTCATTTTTACCTGAAGAACGGCCGCCTGGAGCGTGTCCAAGCGCGAGCATTGCCCCACCATTAGGTGTTCGTATTTTTTTAAACCCCCATGCTTGGCCAGCATCGACGCGCGCGTGGTGAAGGCGCGGACTTTAGACACGATAGCTCCGCCATCTCCGAAAGCCCCCAGATTCTTTCCGGGAAAAAAGCTGAAGGTAGCCGCATCCCCAAAAAAACCGACTCCTCGATCGTTCCACCTTGCACCGTGCGCTTGGGCGGCGTCCTCCAGAACAAATGCAGAGTGTGTTCTGGCAATTTCTGAAATCTTATCCATGGGTGCCATCTGACCGTATAAATGGACAGGGACGATAAGCCGCGTCCGGTTCGAGATGGCGCGCTCCAACTTCTGGGGATCCATGAGGTGTGTGAGGGGATCGACATCGACAAGCTTAGGCACAAAGCCGGCTAAAATCACGGCCTCTATCGTTGCCACGAACGTTATTGCTGGCAAGATGGCCTCGCTCTGGGGTTCGCCGGCACTCATGAGGCCAGTGAGACTCATGGCGCGACACGCAATAACAAGGGCATCGGTTCCATTGCCCGTTCCGACGGCCGTCTGTCCGCTACCCACCCATTCGGCGAAGGTCTGCTCAAACTGAGAGACTGCCGGCCCTCCGATGAAGCCGGCTGAGTCCAGGACGTTATCCATCGCTTCCTGGAACTCGGACCGGTGATCCTGATAAAGTTTCTTCAAGTTCAAGAAGGGAACGGTTCTATTGGGTGCCACGGTTGGTGTCGTCATTGGTGTCATCGGGTGCTTCCTTTAAAATAAATATCGCGTTTTACCGGGCGTTCATCAAGAAGATTTGAAATTTTACCGTAGCCGGGCCAAAATGACATGATGCCGTATTCCAAAGACTTACCTTTATCGAGGGCGAAGATCGCTTCGGCCCGAAAAATCGCCGAGGGCATCGGGCGCGAAGTGGCGGAGCTCGTGCACCATCACTCCACCGTTGGTACCGAGCGCGCGGTGCTCAGGCTTTTGGGAATTAACGATGCGATAGAGCGCGAGGACCTCGTGTATCCACTCGCAAACCTTATCGTAGATCAGCTCAAAAAAAGCGACCGGCTGGAACAGGGCGCACTCTACTGGGTAAGTAACGCGCTCATTTTCGATGGCGGGGGCATCGCCGGTTTGATGGCTGGGATTCAAAACGGGCTCGATCTGGGGCAGATCCCTTTGCAAAAAGATCGCACCGTTCGTCTCCGGGCGGCCGCATTGGCCAAGAATGCCTTCTTGGAACTGGATAAAAATCGTCGGCGCCGTTTTAAGCGCTTTGCGAAGCTTAAAGATCCCATCCGCGAAAAGCGGCCTCTGAAATATGTCATCGTGGCTACCGGTAATATTTTCGAAGATGTGCTTCAGGCGAAAAGCGCCGCGCTCGACGGCGCGGATGTGATTGCAGTAATTCGAAGCACGGCCCAAAGCCTGTTGGATTATGTGCCGCACGGGCACACTACGCAGGGATTCGGCGGAACGTATGCCACGCAGGCAAATTTTAAATTGGTCCGAGAGGCGCTCGACGCAGTATCGCTAAAAGAGGGTCGTTACATCAGGCTTACGAACTATTGTTCGGGGCTCTGCATGTCGGAAATTGCGGCGCTGGCCGCAATCGAGGGGTTGGACTATCTGCTCAACGACGCAATGTACGGCATTTTGTTTCGAGACATCAACCCGCGACGCACGTTAATCGATCAGCATTTTTCAAGACTCATCTGCTCGGTCTCGGGAATCAGCATTATGACCGGTGAAGACAATTATTTGAAAACCACCGATGCCAAGAAAAGCGGCGATCAGGTCCTGGCTAGTCAGTTTATCAACGAGCGGGCTGCCCTGAATGCGGGCATGAAGCCCTCTCAGATGTGTATAGGGCACGCCATGGAGATGGACCCCTCGTACGATCGGGTTATTCTAATGGAGATCGCGCGGGCTCAGATGACACGACAGATTTTTCCAGAGTCCCCTCTGAAATACATGTGTAATACAAAGTATAAGACGGGCGATATCTTCACTAGCCATGCGATCGATACGATCTTTAATCTCATCGGCGGCTTGACCGGCCAGGGAATCATCCTTCTGGGCATGCCGACCGAGGCGGTCCATACGCCATGGCTCGCCGATCGCAGCATGGCGCTCAGGTGCGCCAACTATGTTGTCGGCGGCACGCTTGGACTAAACGACGAAATCGGATACCGCACGAACGGGTTCATTTCACAGTTTTCTCAAAATGTACTCAGCGACGCCCTCCGACTTCTCGAAAAAATTCAGCCGATGGGGCTCCTCGCTGCCATTTCCAAGGGGATCTTTGCCGATATCCGCCGCACGGTGGAAGGCGGTAAGGGTGGCGATGGAGTTTTTCCAGTAAAGCGAGAGACCTATCTGAATCCTTTTTTTAAACTCATGGGAAGCCGGATCGCCCTATGAATAGCGATAAAATAGCAACGGAAACTCCCGACCAGTCCAATCTTCTCCCTTACGGTGATACGAGCGGGGACGGTTATGTTCAATTTTCATTCACCCTTCCCGTACCGCCGACACCGAGATCGCGCGAGGCAGCAGCACTTCTGGTGAAGGCCTGGGGCTTTGGGGATGTCAGAATAGCCCACCAGTCGAGCGTCGGAACCGGCTATTCGTTTTTTGTCGTTTTTGCCAAGGCCGATAGAGGAATCGATTTTACAAAGGTCGAGGCGCCCGAAATCTCCCTCGAGAAGCGCGGTTATAAGGAAATCGATAAACTGATTTTAAGCGATGTCGGCAGGCCTATCCGCCTCGTGGGTGCCTGCACCGGATACGACGCTCATACAGTAGGTCTGGATGCCATCATGAACATGAAGGGCTTTGACGGCGATATTGGCCTAGAGCGTTATCGTGGATTTCGATGCCATAACATGGGGAGCCAGGTTCCGGCGGACAATTTGATTGATAGGGCGGTGAAGGAAAAGGCAGATGCCATTTTGCTTTCGAAAATTATCACGCAGAAGGATATCCATATCAACGATATGCGGGAGCTCATGGAAAAGCTCAAGGCACGGGGATTGGAGAATCGATTTATCCTCGTAGTCGGCGGTCCGCGAGTAACTCACAAGATGGCGCTGGAGCTTGGATTCGATGCGGGTTTTACCATTGGTACTCGGCCTAGCGATGTGGCAAACTTCCTTTTGGAAAAGATGCTCGAAAAGGGCGAAAAGGGGAAAAAATGAAATCGGTCGTGGGGCGAAAATCGGAGTCGGATCAGATTCGAAAGGGGGTACGCCTCGGGCGAAATATTTTAATCGAGGGGCCGGTCGGGGTAGGTAAGACCTTTTTAGTCTCTGAGATACTCGAGAGTTTGAAGAGCCCTTTTCATAGAGTCGACGGTGACACCCGTTATAGCGAGCAGAAGTTGACGGGTTGGTTCGATCCGCCGTTGGTTTTAAAAAAAGGGTATGTGAAGGCGGCCTTTTTTGAAGGCCCACTGACGCTTGCTATGCGAAAAGGCGCGGTGCTGTTCGTCAACGAACTGAATCGGATGCCGGAAGCCGTACAGAACATTTTGCTGCCGGCAATGGATGAACGTAAAATTACCATTCCCAAAATTGGCGAAATCGTCGCTAAAGATGGTTTTCTGGTCGTTGCGACCCAGAATCCGCGCGAATTTACCGCGACCCACGCGCTTTCCGAGGCCCTCATGGATCGATTCGAAATGGTGCGTTTGGGTTATCAGGCTCGCGAAGAGGAATTGGAAATTTTGGCGCGCGAGTGGCCAAAGACACTGCCCAAGGCAATACCCAATCGGGACGAGGTGCCAGGCCAGGTTATTGACCAGGTACTGGATTTAGTGCGCCAAACGCGTGAACACCCGAGTATCAAAAGAGGCGCCTCAATTCGGGCCGCGATCGCGGTGGGACAGCTCATGGCGGGTGGCATCGACATTGAAACGGCGCTACTCATGGCGATCCCCGGCCGCATCGAGATGGTGACCTCCGACGACGATGCGGGCGCCGTCGTACTGTCACTCTTTAAAAACCTGCAGCAAGGGAGTCCGGAAGCCTTCCAAAAAAAAAAGAGTCGAGTTTAGCTAGTCTCGCCACCTCCCGAATCGCCCAGATATTCATGCCGCCTGAGCTCGCCGAAATGAATCAGATTTCGGATGCGTCGGGAAGCCATACGTGGGGTGACGATTTTTCGGAAATTCGAAAGCTCTATCGCAAAGTCGTGGAGTCCGCGCGCAGTGAGCCCGAACTGGACAGGCGCTTGGTTGAGAAAATTCTGGAACACGCTAGGCAGGTGATTCGTCACCCTTCCCGTCCGAGAACGACGGAGTCGGTGCCTTTCGTGGAAAACCTGGAGGGGGAGCTCGATCTCGAGGAGTCACTCGAAAACGATCCGAAACTGAAGGACGTGAGCGATCTGCGGGTGGAGATCTCTTTTGAGAAAAAAACGCAGTGTGTGGCGATGCTCGATTGCAGCTCGTCGATGTCGGGAGATAAACACCTGCTTGCCAGCATAGCCGTCGCCGTGATGCTGCTGGAGGTTCCCGAGTCGTCTAGTCTCATCACCTTTGCGTCAGGCGCCACCGTGATAAAGTCCAGCCAGTCATCCCAAACACTAGCAGCGACACTCCTAAAATTTCTCAGGGTTAAGCCGCGCGGATTTACCAACATAGGCAAGGGGCTCGAATTCGGTCTCAAACAGAGTATGAAAAAGCGAATCGGGCTTCTGGCCTCCGACGGGCGAACCACCGAGGGTGAAGACCCTATTGAAATTGCGAGACGCTTCGATTCGCTGGTGGTCCTCCACCTGCACGGCTCCGGCAGTGATCTGGCCGCCTCACAGCGCATCGCCCAGAGCGGCCACGGCTATTGCCTCGAGGTCGAGCGATTCGAGGAGTTACCCCGACGCCTGTACGAGGCGCTTCGGGTGATGGTGCGGTAGGAGGCGGATTACACAGACTCCGGTGAGTTTGCTATGGCAGCACCGCTTTGCAAGTTTTTTCCCCCGAAATGGGATTTGGCTTGCACGACCATATGTGAAACGGTGGCGGCTTTCCCTGGTTTGCACAGCAGTCTCCCGAGGGCGGAGGAACAGGCGCTGGGCTAGGCCAAGGCATCGGTGGCGGTGGTTCGTCTATCGGATCTGGCCCCGGATATGGCCCCGGATATGGCCCCGGATCTGGCTCCGGTGTTGGTACCGGGCAAATTCCTGGATCGCACGACATGAGGAACGCGGGCATGGTCGTGGTAAAGCCTCCCGTTGTGCAGGTAATCGTTGTACCTGAAGGTTTGGGCGAGCAGGTTCCGCAATTGGGAATCAGCGAACACTCAGCGTTGCACTTCGCCTGGTAGCACGCTTGCAAATCGTATAAGGCGGAGCACGGTTCATCGGCCGATCCAGGTTGCTGGAGTATGCTTGAATCACAATCCTGTATCCAGTCTGGGCGGGCAGAATGGCTCGCTAGCAAAAACATAACCGTCAAAAGAAAGCTGCGTTTCTGAAATATATTAATCATTTTTTTGATATTAGCACTTGATTGAGATCAAATAATGGTAGCCACGGACCCGCTGGGCGAATCAATTGTGTCGTTTCCCCCATTTTTGAAACACACTCTTCGTCTACATTATAAAAATCGGTACGTTATGAGGTGTTTGATGCGACAGTTGTTCCTTATTGCCACGCTCCTTTTTGCATTACCCAGCCATTTCCCCATCGTTAACGCGGGGATAAAAGCAGTGGTCTTGGGCTCTGTTGGGACCTAAAGGGGCGCGCTACGTCAGCGTGTTCGCGAATAGCATCTCGCGGTATTTTGGTAACGTCCAAAGCTCGTCGGAAACGATCTCCTCGGCGGCGTCGCACGCCTGGCGAAGGGCAGCGGCAAAATCCCTGAGCTCTCCGGCGAGCCTGTGCGCCTTTTTCAATTCCGATGACTCCCCGTGCAGCTTCACTAATCCCTCTTTCAGCGCTTTGTGATTGGAGAGTATCCCCTCGAGTGCCTCTTCAAGCGCCGAAGAGCGCGCCTGGTGCAGTTTTTTAACTGACGTCGTGGAAAGCGCCTTGTGCGCTTCCTGCGTTCGAACGAGCTGGGTTTCCACGGCCGGGATGACGTACTGAACCGCTAGTTCCAGCAGAGCCGACATCTCTATCTCTACCGTCTTGGCATAGCGTTCGACGGCGATGTGGTAGCGACTCTCAATCTCCTGCGGGGTCAGCACCTGAGTGCTGACGAGAAATTCAACCGACTTTGGAGTGTTAAATACCTCGAGTGCCTGGACGGTCGTGTCGAAAATGGGGAGCTTCCTAGCCTTGGCCTCTTTCTGCCATTCCTTGGAATAGTTGTTGCCCTCGAACCGAATATTCTTGGTTTCCTTCACCAGTTCCCGAATGAGCTCCATCACCGCTTCGTCGCGTCCGCCCTTTTTCGCTAGGATTGCCTTGAGTCGATTAGTTGCCACCGTGAGCGCGTGAGTGACTGCCGCATTTAGGACCATTACGGGAACGGCCACGTTTGCCGAGGCGCCGACGGCCCTGAACTCGAACTTATTGCCGGTGAAGGCAAACGGGCTGGTGCGATTTCTGTCGGTGTAGTCTTTGGAAATATCGGGAATTTGCGAGACGCTCAGACTGATAATCTGGTGCTCCGTGGCTTTGGCGGCCTCGCCCTTTTCGATGCTGTTGAAGATGCGGTCGAGCAAGGAGCCCAAAAACACCGAGATGATCGCAGGCGGGGCCTCATTACCCCCGAGACGGTGATCATTGCCAGGGCTTGCGATACTGGCCCTGAGCGCGTCGGAGTGATCGTGTACCGCTTTTAATACAATGGATGTGACCGCGAGAAATCGCAGGTTTTGGTGTGGCGTATTTCCGGGGTCGAGCAGGTTTTCACCCTTGTCGTTACTGATGCTCCAGTTGCAATGTTTGCCGCTGCCGTTGATTCCGGCAAACGGCTTTTCGTGAATCAGGCAACAAAGACCGTGCCGATTCGCAACCCGTTTGAGAACATCCATGGTCAGCGTGTTGTGATCGGCGGCGATATTAGCATTTTCAAATATGGGGGCAACTTCGAACTGGCTCGGGGCGACCTCGTTGTGCCGGGTCTTGATGGGAACACCCAGTCTGAATAGCTCCACCTCAGCATCCTCCATGAAGGATTTCACGCGCGTAGGAATGGCGCCAAAGTAGTGATCTTCGAGTTGCTGACCGCGAGGGGATGGCGCCCCCTGAAGTGTTCTACCGGTCAGCATCAGATCGGGGCGTCTGGAGACGAAATCGCGATCGATGATAAAATATTCCTGCTCCGTTCCGAGTGTCGCCGAGACCGACCTGACATCAACGTCACCGAGTAATTTTAAAAACTCACAGGCCTCTTTCGAAAGCGACTGGGCCGATCGAAGAAGTGGGGTTTTATTATCGAGCGCCTCGCCGTGGTATCCGAAAAAAACCGAGGGAATGCAAAGTGTGTGGCCGTGTTCCCCTTCCAAAATAAACATCGGTGAGGACGGGTCCCAGGCCGTATACCCGCGGGCCTCAAAGGTTGATCGCATGCCACCGCTGGGAAAGCTCGAGGCATCCGGTTCGCCCTGAATGAGCTGTCCACCGGTGAACCGTTCAACCACCCCGAGTTCAGAATGGTAGGAGGTCTGAATGGAGATGAAGGCATCATGCTTTTCGGCGGTCAGCCCGGTCATTGGCTGAAACCAGTGGCAGAAATGGGTGCACCCCTTGGAGACCGCCCACTCTTTAACAACGAGAGCGACCGCATCGGCCGTCTCGCGTGTCAGTTTCTTGCCCTGTTCGAGAGTTCGGACGAGTCCCTGATAGGCGTCCTTGGGCAGTTTTTCACGCATCTGGCCCAGACCCAGGGTGAGCTCTCCGAAATATTCCGATATAGGAGTGCGATCGCTAAAATCGCCGGTGCCATAGCCGCTGGAATCTGAATTACTGCGAAAGGTACGGGGTGCTTTGGGTAAACTGCCCGTTCGTTTTTTCATGGAAAAGTTGTCTGTTGTCATCATGGTTAGATCCTCTTTTTTATTCCTAACGAACATGCACTCGTCCGCTCGTCAGAAAGGGTTATTAAAGGGTTGTCTCAAAACATTCTTTAAAATTCTCAGGCCAGAACGAGTTCAAACAACAATGCAAATTATGGATGAGGTCGACCTGACTTTCAAGTGGTGGAAGATCTTTCCTGCCTATCCGGTTGTCCCCTAATGACGGGTCCGGTCCGGTTCGGCTGCGACGGTGCGTTTAGCGAGTGTTTACGACAGAGGACAGCGTCGCTCCTTCGAGACTCCGGCTACTGATCAAAATCGGGGCCTGGAGGTACGGTGCAATCTGGGCAAGGGGATGCAACCTGCCGGGCTAGCCCCGTCCATAGTCCATAAATGGTGCGGTTGGTATTGCGAATAATCACGGCCATCGTAACGGCGAGCATGACCACCATCAATATGTATTCGATAATCGCCTGACCTTTTCGAACCATCATTAAATTATATCAACGAGGCCATTGATTAGTACAGATTCCAAGGCGAAGCCTACGTATCGAGCTTTATGTCTGGGATAATTTACCGCTTGAGCAAAAAGTAGTGACAAGTGGAGTTGAATACCTGTTTCAACTGAGCGATTTCAGCTTTTCCAGATAGGGCAAGGTGAGCGGTAATCGATGGACCATATAGTGGTTTTCCAGGTGCATGCGCGGAATGGCAATCTCCGCGAAGGCTAAAATCCACGATTCCCGCTCGGTGTCCCCCTCTTCGAATCGGTCGACCATGCATTTGAGGGCATAATAATCGGCCGTGATTCGAGTGAAACGTTCCGCCCAGAGAAACGGCAGGGTGAGATCGGTCTTGGTGGTTAAAAGCGCTAGCGAAAAGTCGCGCAGGAAGTCCTGAATTTTTTGCTGCTTGACCGCATCGATATCGGAGCGGAATTTCTCTTTGATGATACTCATGAGGAGAGTTTTAATCGCTTGGTTCAACTCGTTTCTAGCCTGAAGTAATTTCGCCTTAACCGGGCTTCGGGTCACGAGTGATTCCGCCCAGGCACCCGCGAGTGACCCCAGAAATCCCCCTGAATTTTTAGCGACATCTTTGAGAGTGTCTTTAAGCACCATCAACGCCTGAATCTGTGACGCCCCCTCGTAAATCGGGTAGATGATGGTCTCACGCAGCAGGCGCTCGGCTGGATATTCCTTGCAGACTCCGTAGCCGCCATAAATCTGGAGCATGTTGCGAGCTATGGTGATCGCCTTTTCGGAACAATAATACTTTGCCAGCGGAGTAAGTCGACGATAACGGATCTTCCATCGGTCGAAATTCTTTTTGTCGTTTCGGACTCGGTAGATATTCATCCAATCAAACGCGCACGCCGCCTCGGTCACGATCGCCCGCATGGCACGCACCTCGGTCTCCGCCTCAAAGATCATGTCCGCGATCATGGGATGCTGAAGAATCGGTTTTCCCATCGTTATTCGGGTCGAGCCATATTTTTTGGCCTCCTCGATCGCGCCCACGCAGATACCGATGCTGAGCGCTCCCATCGCCAGGCGTGCGGTATTCATGAGCTCGGCCATGACCTTAAAACCTTGACCCTCTGGACCCATCAGGTGACCGATGGAGTTTTCAAAAATCAGCTCGCAGGTGGGAGAGGCGTGCAGGCACAACTTGTCCTCGATTTTTGACACCACCACATTACGTTTTCCATCGTACTCGCGGGGAATCACAATTACCGAAAGCCCCTCGAGGCCATGGCTTGCCGGGTCGGTGCGGACAAGCGCGAAGACCAAATCGGACTGACCGTAGGAAATAAATCGTTTCGTTCCCGATACAACAAAGTGGTCACCCACTTTCCGGCCAGTGCTTCGAAGCTTTCCCAGATCGGAGCCCGCGCCAGGCTCCGTCAGAGCCATCGACGTCGTAATTTCATGCCGTATAATCTTCGGTAACAGGTCAGTCTTTTGCTGCTCGGTGCCCCAGAGTTGAATCCAATCACCCATCGAATAGGCGCAAATCGCGAGAGCGGTGTTGGGGCAAGCCTGAGCAAACATTTCCATGGCGAGAGTCTGTGTAGCCCGCGGCATATTCATGCCCCCGTTCTTACGGGAAATGGGACTGGAGAAAACTCCCAGATCGCGGCAGCGACCGAGATGACTCAGTAATTTTTCGGGAAATATCACCTCTCCGTTTTTGAGCTCGCACCCGATGCGATCGATCTCATCCGCCGTGGGTCGAATCTCGGTTGCGGTAAATTTTCCGAGCTCATCCAGCACACTCAAGCAAAGATCCATCCCTTCCTCGGCTGACGCAAAGGTGCCCTTTTCGCCCAATGCATCTTCGAGAGGAAGGATGATATTCTTGAGATCCGAATGGTTTAGCAGTTGTGCTTTTCGTTCAGGATAATCGGAAAAATAGTTGGCTGCCAACTTGAGCTCCTTCTATTGTATTTCTGTGTTCCAGTTCTCTATTGTATTTCAACGTAGCTAATGGAAATTATCTCGACATCCATTTCGCCCTGCGGCGAACGAAAAACGACGGTATCACCCACCTTTGCGTTAAAGATAGCCCGTGCCAGTGGTGAAATCCAACTGATTTTCCCCTTGGGAACATCGGTTTCGTCGACTCCCACGATCGAGTAGGTTTTTTCCGCACCGTTTTCATCGCGTATTTTCACCGTAGCGCCAAATTTGACCTGATCAGAACTTCCGCGCTCGGCACCGCTTTCGAGCGGGTTGACGATCTCAGCCGCCTCTAGCCGTTTGGTCAGGAAACGTAACCGCCGGTCAATTTCACGCAGACGTCGCTTACCGTAGATATAATCCCCATTTTCCGAGCGATCGCCGTTAGACGCCGCCCATGCCACGGTGGTGACCAACTTGGGGCGCTCGACGTCAAGCAGGTGCTTCATCTCCTGTCGAAGTCGCTGTGCTCCCGCCGGGGTGATGTAATTTTTGGTGCCAGTCGGCAAGGCGGGTTGATCCCGTTCCAGGGAGTCATCCTGATCCGAATCATCTTCCTTGGTGAATGCTTTGCTCATATGGCTCCTTTCATAAGTTTTGCGATAGCGAGACGAGCGTTCATCGAGTTAGGCGAGAAGCGGCGACGACGGTGTACTCCTCGTACTCCTAGGAGCCGCGACGAAGCATAACGAAGATAAGCGCTCGATCGTAGCA
>CAZRVZ010000031.1:0-35651 GCA_964603655.1 uncultured Pseudobdellovibrionaceae bacterium
GAATCGGTGGTGCGCGGAGCAAAGCGTGACCAAATTCTGCGCCGTATGTAGACCACCCAGGGACTGGGGCCTTAAGTGATGCACCTCGATCCACCGGCGACTCTCACAGCGATTGCCCAAAACATCCCGATGCGTGCAACGGGAATCATCTCTCACTGTCACCGCACGCAATACCGCTGCAGAGGGCTGAATCGAAGTACTTGCACCCGAGTCAACCGCCGACTTGTGGACTGTCTCACTTTGTCTTAAGGCAGAACCCGGCGAGCCATCGCCAATCTCCTTATTTCGTCTGGACGAAACTCCAGGCTTACTCTCGCGTATGGTTAAATCAGGCTTGGCCCCGAGCACAAATTTACCTTTTTCCAATTGTCGCTTGGCAAGGATTAATGGATCGTTCTTTTGCAGATACGCATCGAGACCCACCTTGAGGGTGTGAGACAAATTAACGGCTCGCCCGAGTCGCTGAGATTCCAAATCCTGGACTCTTTTTATCAATGCCTCTACCTCGACGGGAATGCTGCACTTGAATTCGCTGAATTCTGGAGTCAGTGCTTTCACGCGATCCCTGACGATTTCACTGGGGTGTACTCTGACTATCTCTCGTTCCAATTGTTTCTGGGAAAGGGTGGCGGCTTTGGAAATCCACTCGGCCTGATTATCCGAGTTGATGACCGAAAGGACCCGACGTGCCTTAGAGACGTTCAGGACTCCACTGGATATGGCCCGTTTTATCTCGGGAATCTCGATCGATTTCAGCGCGACCCGGGTGAATTGATAAGCCTGGTCGTCGGAAAAACTGAGCGCGGTTACGGCGTACACGTGAAGCGAGCTGTACCCCAGCTTGAGATGAACCGAGTTCAGTTTAACCAGTTGCAAACATTCGATCAGCTCGGCTTCGACTCGTTGAAACTTTTGGGCGCACTCAAGGGTCCTTTGGTGAATTGCCGCGCAGTCCATGATAAATACCTCCAACCAAAGTCATTTATCGACGAGTAATGCCGTATAGTCAAGTATTTTTTATGAATTTATCGTCGATATAGTGGGTTATTATCAACTCAGTTGAAGCCATGTTTCATGATGGAGAGAGAATGGGCGTGTTGGCGGCTTGTTTGCTGGACGAAATGCCAATCAAGGAGACCAGGTCGGGACAAGTCCGGATTGGAACACACAAAGATTTGCGCCGAACTATTCGCGCTGAATTTGCCTTAAGGCAGAAAAGCGTCTTGATACTGGCGAGGGTGTGGAAAGTGCGTGGGCGCGCGGAGAACCATGAACGCAGCGGGGTCAAATACGCCGGGGCCGATTTCGCTACGGGGAGCCCGTGACCTCCGGAAAGAGTGGGGACGATTCTGGGTGTATACAGATTGTTCAACTGTGCGTAGCAGCACCGTTGAATTCGCCGTCCGCAACAGTAATTTCAATGACTTAGCACTGGCAGGGAGATTGCAATCGTAACCATCGGATTGGTATTTTTTTTTGGAGGCCACTATGGTTCGCATCTCGGTTTCTCATCTTGCAGTGCTTTTGGTGGTGGTGTTATGGGGAAATTCCGCCCTCGGTACGGTTTTTGGGCACGCGCTTTCTACCCCGAATGTTCCAGCGGCCGATCGCCCGCAGGCGGACTCCACCCAGTCAGCCGCGAAGCCGTCCTTTTTTCAAACGTTCAGTGACGAATTCTTCCGGAAGGGCACGGCGAGCATTGCCGACCGAAACGATGCCTTTGCACAAGAGCTTATGAAGCAGTCGGGGCTTATTGGAAAATCCGCCGATGATATTCTGAAAGAATTGGAAAAATCGGGGAGCCAATTAATTTCAGCTGCTGAATTAGCAGGTGATCAGAAAAAGGCGCTCAAAGAGTCACTCGATGCAGCGAAAGCAGAAACAACTGATCTAGTGAAGGTAATCCAGGGAAAAAAGGATGGGCAAGCAGTCGATGGTGCTTGGAAGGCTAAGCAACGTGAGCTCGAGCGCCGGATGAAAAGTGATGGGTTGTACGTGGCGCTAAATAAAGGCACGCAATCGAACGAGTATGCTGATCTGCTGTCCCTCGAGGAAATTCGAAATAAATCGGGCAAAAACCCCGCCCAGGCCCAGGAGATCGCACAGAAACTGGTGACCAATATTAGTGGTAAAAAACGTACTGAGCTGCTCGATGCGATTGGCCAAGGCGATGCGAAGGATCCCGGTGTCGTTCAGTTAAGATATGCGCTTGAGGCCCGAGCGGCCGTTGAAAGTAAATATTTTCCCGCCACTCCGAGTTTTCCGGGTTTAAGCGATGAAACGACGAAGGCTGCGTTCGCAAAAACCACCAGAGGTTTCATTGAGACTGAACTGAAGAGTGCAAATGGCTTCAACAATGACATAGAAACTTTAGGAAGGGGTAGTGACGCAAATAAGACAGCCTTTGACGCTGCTGAAAAGCGAATCAAGGGTTCTTATGGTGAGAACGCTCTGCAATGGGCGATCGCGCGCGTTGGGCAAGGCGATACCGAGCGGGACAAAAACCTCACCGCCTTCATCAAGGTGTTGGCACCGAAAGACAATGACGGAAATATCATTTTGGCCACGACCGGCCCTGCGGGAAAGCCGATGGTCAGGATTGGCGGGATTGGAGAGGCGACAGCGGTTGATAAGTCGGTGTATCGAATTTCGACTAAAAATCAGGATCAGCTCGTCGGCGCGCTGAAGGACGTGGCATCGAAAGGGTCTTTGGGAGGGATGAGTTCCGAGACTTCAAAGGCCGCGGCGAATGATCTCGGTTTTGTCAGGGGTTTGCCAGGAACCACAACAGATTTGCGTGTCCAGGCAATCGCCCGAATCGAGCGGCAGGTTCTTACGGCTGCGGTCGACAACTCGGGAAAACTTTCCTGGAAATCTGTGATGCAGCAAGAGGCTGAGGCTGCGGCTATAAGCGGATTAACGATGACGGCTCCAACAACTATGGCAGCTACGACGCCCGTCGTTTCGACACCTGCCGTCACAGCCAAAACAAAAGCCGAACCAGTAGTTGGTTTGACGGCTCCTGCGGTTCGAACGCCTTCCCCTACCGTGAACCAAGTCGGGGTTTTTAACATAATCATTCAGAATGCCCCACCGCCGACCGAATCGTTGCTTTTGCAATTGGCCCGCAGAATAAGTAACTCCGCCATCGAAAAGAAGTCGGCGCCCGCAAACAAATAGCGCAAAGCCCGGTCCCCGCCCCGCACGCAGTGTCTCTCCCACCCCGCATTCCCTCAACCACCCCATGTCCCCATCTTCTCCACCATGCGCAGGATGCTCGGCTCGTCGGTAACTCGCGGTAATTCACCGAGCGACCACCACCTTAAGTCTTGCGATTCCACCGAAATCACTAGGGGCTCATCGGGATCGGCCTCAAACCAGTAGCGGACGTCATAGTGGTAGTGCTCTGGTTCTTTCGGAGTTTGGGGGATCAGGTGGCGATCCAGATCGAAGATTTCACTATCAAAGATTTCAATTGCCGGATTGTCTCCTTGGTCTTTCGCTACGAGCTGCGTTGGCACAAGACGCTTTAGCACGAGCCTCTTTAATCCCGTCTCCTCTTCGGCCTCGCGCCGGGCCACACAATCTATCGCCGCCTCGCCGTCTGCGTGTCCGCCGGGCTGGAGCCACTTTTTAAGTTTGGTGTGAAATACCAGGCAGACCCGAGTGTGCGCGGGATCGGTGATCCAGGCCGAACCCGTAAAGTGGCCGGGAAGGCAATCGCGAAATAGAGCGCGGTCGTGCTGTTTTGCAAAGGCGATAAATTCATCGGCAGAGGCAATTCCCTGGGCGCGGTGATGGGGGAGAGTGAGACGAGTCTCACAGAATCCCCGGTATCCATTAAACGCTGTGTTAACCCTGAACACCGTCAACTCCACCCACCGTCGCCATCAGCAATACTCACACATCCAGCTGACGGGAAATGCTGGCCGCCTTGCTCTTCCAATCACACTCGGGGGTGACCCTAAGGTGGTGAACGAGATCGCGGCAGATCTGCTGTGCGCGCTCCTGCGATTGTGTCGGGCGCAAGGATTCAAGATGCGCGGTTTGTCCCTCGACCATCTTTTCAAGAGCGCCAGGGTTTTCCAAAAACGCCTGGAGAATTTCGGCAATTTCCCACGGTTTCTGCGTTTGAATTCGAACCCCCGCATTCCCCATTGTCTCACCGACGGCGTTCTCATCGAGGGCAAACACCGGCAACCGATGCATCATCGCCTCGAGTAGCGGCACACCAAAGCCCTCATGGCGACTCAGAGAAACATAGGCGTCGGCCTGCTGGAAGTGCTTTTTAAGCTCCTGATCTGGCACCTTCCCCTTGAGGTGAACCCGGTCATGAACACCCAGCGCTCGCGCCATGAGCTTGATGTAGTCCAGGTAGATCGGATCTGCGCTGCCGACCAATGTCAGTTCGAAATGACTGGGCAAATAGGGGAGTAGCCGAACGAGACCGGCTTGGTTTTTGTGAGGCGCTAGCTTTCCCACGAAAAGCAGGCGGCGGATCTTGTCCATTCGTCGTTTGGGCGCGGCACCGCTGGCAACTGCCAGTCCCAAACTCACATCGAAAAGCGGAAACTGGATCGGTTTGGTAAACTCCAACGCTTGGAGTTCAGCCGCGTTAAAACGAGAATCCACGAAGGTGGTGACGATGGAATTTTTAATCGCTTTCAGTTGCCGCCGGCCGATTCGACACAAATTCCACATGTGAGGATCGTGTCTGAAGAAATGCTCGGGCGTGATGTTGTGATACACGAGGGCCTTGGGAACCTCGATGCCCAGTAGTCTGGGAAGCTGCGGGTTTCCGTGGGAGTGGTGCAGCAAGAGCAGATCGCTATTCCAAAGCTCCTGCTCGTCGAAGCGGTGAATCCACTGGCTGAGACCGCCGCGAATGTGATCGGCGAACATCTTACTTTCGATGCCGACGGCCTCTAGGCTGCGCTGGATGAAAAACATCTGATTAGTCACCGCATCGCCAGGCGCGACGCTGAAGTGGTACTGGTGGATAACCATCCCTTGCGTAGTGTGGCCGATGTGTCTCATGAGTTGTCGGGAATTGCCCGTTTTAGGGTTCGATAGCGACTATACAGAAATCTCGCGCCCCTGACGATGACCGGAAGGCCGAGCACGGTGCCTTCGCTAAACTGTCGATGCAGTATTTTCAATCGCAAGAACCCGCTCCAGCGGATGGTTACGGGACGCACAGTGAGGATTTTTCGAAACGCCCCTTCAGGATCGGGATTCGCTTTTTTGAATGCCTTGACGGCCAGGCGTACACGCTGCCTTATCTGCTTTTCGATTGCGCTGTCAGTTGTGAAAGTAAACGGTGTCATAACAGATTCTCGATGAGAACGGCCGATGCCTCGCCGCCGCCGATGCAGAGCGAAGCAGCTCCCCACCGCTTTTTCTCATCCCGAAGCGTGTGAACGAGCGTCGTCAGAATGCGAGCCCCACTCGCGCCTATCGGGTGGCCCAGGGCAACCGCACCGCCACGAACATTTACCCTGTCCGGCGAGAGTCCAAGTTCGCGCATGCAGGCAAGCGCCACCACGGAAAAAGCCTCATTGATTTCAAAACGATCGATTTCGGTTAGTGGCAATTTGGAAATACTGGCCAGCTTTTTAAGCGATCCCACGGGTGCCGTCGAAAACCATTCCGGTGCCTGAGCGAAGCTCGCCTGGGCGGTGATTCGGGCCATGGGTTTCACAGTAAACTCCTTTGCAGTTTGGGCATCCGCCAGGATAAGGACCGACGCGCCGTCAGCGAGCGAGCTGGCATTGGCGGCAGTTACCGTGCCGGCCGTTTCGAAAACCGGAGTGAGCTGGGCGAATCGATCTAGTTTCGCCTTAAATGGCTCTTCGTCTGTGTCCATCATTTGGGTCTCTTTGCGGACGCGCACCTCAATGGGGACGATTTCCGATTTGAATTTTCCCGCTGTGATTGCGGACTGTGCGCGAAGGTAACTGTCCTTAGCATATTCATCCTGGTCTGCACGGCTGATGTTTTTTTCCTTGGCGCACAGCTCGGCAGCACTTCCCATGTGGTAATCGTTGTAAACATCCCAAAGTCCATCGTGGATCATGGAGTCAATGAGTTGACCGTGACCGAGGCGATAGCCCTCGCGTGCCCGATCCATGAGAAAAGGGCTACGGCTCATCGACTCCATTCCCCCGGCAACGACCACCTGAGCATCGCCACACCGAATCATTTGAGCCCCGAGCATGACCGACTTGATACCGCTACCGCAAACACGGTTTATCGTAGTGCAGCGAGCCGAGTGTGGCAGACCGGCGAAAAGCGCTGCCTGCCTGGCTGGCGCTTGGCCGATACCCGCGCAGAGCACACACCCCAGGAGAACCTCATCGATTCGATCGCCGGGAACCTGACTTCGGGTAAGAGCCTCTCGGATACAGGTCGCGGCCAACTGAGGGGCCGAAACGTCTTTAAGTGCGCCTAAAAATGACCCGATGGGGGTTCGGACGGCGGCCAAAATAACGACGTCATTCATGTTCATTTCTCTCGCGAAATCTTCCGCCAAGCCTCTAACAATATCTTCGATGGAAATTTAATGTTTGAGGCACTAAACTCCAAAACCCTGATGATGAATGAAAGTTACGATCCCCGGGCGCTCGAAGGCAAGTGGCAAGGCGTTTGGGAAAAACAGCGGGTTTTTGAGGCGCCCGATCCCGACAAGGATCCCCTTAAGAGGCCGAAGTTTTATTGTCTGTGTATGTTTCCCTACCCGAGCGGTGAAATCCACATGGGGCACCTGAGAAACTATTCCATTGGTGATGTGATCAGCCGCTATAAGCGCATGCGGGGATTCAATGTGATGCAGCCCATCGGCTGGGATGCCTTTGGATTGCCGGCTGAAAACGCGGCAATCGGTCGAGGAGTTCACCCCCGGGAGTGGACTCTGAAAAACATCGCCCAGATGCAGACTGATTTGCGGTCCATGGGAATCGCCTACGATTGGACCCGCGAAGTCGCGACCTGCCTTCCGGAGTATTACCGGTGGGAACAACTCATGTTTCGTAAGTTTTTCGAGAGTGGGCTCGTCTATAAAAAGAAGGGCAATCTAAACTGGTGCGCGCAATGCGAAACGGTGCTGGCCAATGAACAGGTGCATGAAGGGCGGTGTTGGCGGTGCGACGGCGTGGTTACCGAGCGAGAACTTTCCCAGTGGTATCTCAAGATCACCCAATACGCCGATCAGCTACTTCAGGGACACGAGCGTCTTAAGGATAACTGGCCGGAACGCGTGATCGAGATGCAAAAAAATTGGATTGGCGAAAGCAGGGGCTGTCGCGTTCAATTTACCGTCGACGGGATGGCGGGAAAAAGCGAAGCCAGCGATCGAATAGACGTGTTCACCACCCGGCCCGATACGTTATTCGGCGTGACGTTTCTGACCGTGGCACCCACCCACCCGCTCTTGCCAAAACTCATGGAAGGCGCACCTTTAATAATTGTGGCTGAGGTTGAGCGGTTAAAACATCAAGGCCATTTGCAACGTAGTGGGCAGGGCGGTGTTCAGGGAAAAAGCGACGCCACCGAAAAGAAGGAAGGGGTCTTTACCGGCAAGTTCTGCATTCACCCGCTGACACTGGGGAGGATTCCGATCTGGGTGGGTAACTTCGTGGTGATGGAATACGGCACCGGCGCCGTGATGGCCGTGCCGGCGCACGATGAGCGGGATTTTGAATTCGCTAAAACGTACGGCCTTCCCGTGAAGACGGTGATTGTGAAAGCGGTGATCGGAAAGGAGGCAACCGAAAAAAAGGTGGGTTCACTTGATCAGGCGTACACCGAGCCGGGGTTCCTCGTGGATAGTGGCGAGTTCACGGGGCTCGCCAGCGAAGCGGCTAAACATTCTATCGGCGAGGCATTGAGTCAAAAAGGATTTGGGACCCCGACGACTCAGTATCGATTGCGGGATTGGGGCATCAGTCGGCAGCGATATTGGGGAACGCCGATTCCCGTAATCAATTGCACGGCGTGCGGCGTGGTTTTGGTGCCGGAGTCCGAACTGCCCGTGGAATTGCCAAGCGGAGTCGCGTTTACCGGTAAGGGCGGAAACCCACTCGAGCGGGTGGAGAGTTTTTGGAAGGTGCCTTGCCCCCAGTGCGGCGAGATCGCCAAGCGTGAAACCGACACGATGGACACCTTCGTCGAATCGTCTTGGTACTATGCCCGGTTTACGAGCCCGCGCTTTACTGGAGGACCGTTCGATAAACAGGCCGCCGATGCCTGGTTGCCGGTGGACTTTTATATCGGTGGTATTGAGCATGCCTGCATGCACCTGCTCTATTCCCGGTTTTTTCACAGGGTGATGCGCGATTGGGGCTATCTTTCGTCGGATGAGCCGTTTCAAAAGCTCCTGACCCAGGGAATGGTCATCAAGGACGGCGCCAAGATGTCCAAGTCGAAGGGAAACGTGGTTTCCCCGAAATCGATTGTCGAAAAATTTGGCGCTGATACCGGGCGCCTCTTCAGCCTGTTTGCGGCCCCGCCGGAAAAAGATCTGGAATGGAATGAAAAGGGGGTCGAGGGCTGCTTCCGTTTTCTGGGAAGGCTTTGGCGGTTATTTTATCAGTTTCAGGTGGTGCTAGCGCGCCCCCAGAGCGAGCTCCAGGGTCTGGTGTTTGACGATGCTTTACTGGTGATTCGTCGAAAGACCCACGGGACCATTCGAAAAATCACGAGCGATTTAGAGGAAGCCAAATTTAACACCGCACTGGCCGCTTCGATGGAGCTGGTGAACGAGATTTATGGTCTACTGAGCACAGTGCCCAAGGCGTTTGAAACACCCGCCGGGGAGTTCGTTATCCGAGAAGCGATGGTATCGATGACGCTCTGTTTGTCCCCGTTTGCACCGCATCTTTGTGAAGAGCTTTGGGCGGTTCAGGGACGCGCGGGCCTGGTTTGCGTGCAGCCGTGGCCCGTTGCCGATAGCGCGCTCTTGACCGAGGATTCGTTTCTCCTGGTGGTGCAGGTGAATGGAAAGGTGCGTGACAGGCTTTCGATTCCCAAGGGGACTGAAAAGGCCGCTATCGAAAAACAGGTTTTGGCTCTGCCGAAGATCAAAGTTTTTATCGATGGTAAAGTGGTGAAACAGTTTGTGTATGTTCCGGAGCGGATTGCCAATGTCGTTGTGGGGTAAGCGAAATAGATCATTCTGGTGGGGGCTAATAACTGTTGCACCGGTGTGTCGCATGGTGTCTCTCATGGTGTGCCTCGTGCTGTTCCTAACGGTATCCGGCTGCGGCTATACGCTTAACCACCGTCTGAAATCGTCTTTTACCGATACGCGAGGTATTTTCGTGCCGATGTTTACGAATAACACAGATGAGCTGGGAGCGGAGCGTGCGTTCACCAACGCTTTGATTCACGAGCTGCTGTGTCACCGGGAGATTGTGCTGAAATCCACCCGGGGTCAGGGACTCGAGCTCTTGGGCGAGGTGGCTTCTATTCAATATGGCCCGTCCGCCTTTACGGAACCGGGATTTCAAGGTTTGAGAGAGTTCAAACGAATTCCGAGCGAGTACGGGGTGCGCGTGAATATCTCTCTTAGGTTGATGGACACCGCAAACGGCTCGGTTTTGTGGTCAAACTCTTTTTCTGGGTTCAGGCGCGTGAATGTGCTTGATGTCCTCAATGCCGATGTTTCGAGAACTTATGATTATCAGGCGCCGAGCAGCATTGGTGGGAACACTCAGTCGATCATTCATTCAGTGTACAGCGACATTGCGGCGGATATCATGCGCAATGTTTATGACAGTTTGGTGGAACAACTTTAATGATCACGGCCCAGCAGGTTTATCGGAATTTGGAGCGCGGGGACGCAAATCCCATTTGTTTGGTCGTGGGTGAGGAGCCGTTTCAGGCGACGGATATCGAATCGCGGTTTCGTCGGGTATTTATTCGGACGGATTCGGAGCGTCAGTTTAATCTCGAGATCTGGGATGGGGACCATCTGGACGCCAGTCGCCTTCTCAATTCGCTCGAAACAATGCCAGGTCTGTTTGCCGAGGCGAACTCCAAGCGTCTGATAATCCTCAAACAGTTTGAGCGCGCCCCTGCGGCCGCGCTGGAGGTGCTTGAGACCTATTGCAAGAATCCGTCGCCGGATTCTCAATTACTGATCTTTGCGGCGAAAGCGGACCGCCGTCGCGGTTTGTATAAGTGTCTCGAATCCAAGGCGGATTGGATCGAGATTAACGAGCCCTATGAGAGGGAGTGGCCCAAATGGCAGAGCTTTTTCGAGCGTAAGTGCGGGCGTCGAATCGATCTGGATGCGTGGGAGATGCTCGTAACATCTAGTCGCTCGCTATCACTGGTGTGGGCCGAGGTCGAGAAGCTCGTCGTGTATATCGGTGATGGCGCCGTCATTGGCAAGATCGACGTGCTGGCTTTCGCGGGCGGGGCGATGGGTGTCGACATTTTTGCCTTTGTCGATGACGTCGTTCATGGCCGCCAGCGTTCGGCAATGGAGAAGCTGCATCACCTGCTTCTATCGGGGGAGAGCGAAATTAAATTATTATCGCTTCTGGTGCGCCAATTCCGCCATCTCGATCAGGTGAAGCGTCTGATAAGGGCCGGGGTTGTCGATCTCCAGATAATTGCCAGCCAGGTCGGTATCCATCGTTACGGCGTGCAATCCCTGATTCAGAACGCGAAACGGTTTTCCGACGCTGAGATCCAGCGCTGTTTTTTCCTACTCTCCGAGGCGGACTATCGCATGAAGCTCGGGGGCGGCGGGCTATTCGAAAATTTTCTGACGGGCTACTTTCGCGAAGCGTGATCGGCTATTAGCAGAGCGGTTTTAGGGTGAGCCCTTAACGTTGACCGCAACGGCCGCTGCGGCAGCGAGAGCGCTGGTCGACGACGACGGCGCCGTCTGTGTCCTCAAATGTCGGCTCGCTGCGCACTAAAATCGCGTTGCTCGTCGTGTCCTTGCAGACGAACGGCTGGCGGTCCACGACACGCCCGACACCTTCAATTTGCAGGCATAGCGATTGGCGTGCGTGGCAGAGCGAGGGGCCGCTCGTCGAAAATGGGACGATCGCAAGGGAACCGTCACGGGGAACCCAACACAGAACTCTGGATGCCGATACGGACCCGCCACAATTCAATCGACAAAATTCTGAAAGTGGAAGTCCCTGATCGTCCTGAGTGAACTCGGTCGGCTGTCCTTGGAGATCCACGACGACCGGCCGAACGCCCAACACCTGATTCGCTGATATCCCATGGCGAGAATCGAAGTGGCGTGGGTCGAAGGATTGGTTGCGGGGATAAAACCCCGTCTGAGCGGCAAACGGCAGATTGACCGGGGCAATAAGCAACTCATTGATGAATGAACGCCCGAATAACCGACTCTTGGCCGTCAAAAGAAACGACAGTCTGGGATCCGCCAGAGAAATAAATCGGGATCTCCTGCGGCGAGCAGCCTCGGCCTCTTGCAGAGTGACCACAAGCGATAGGAGCGTGAATACGGTGAACACCCACTGTGCGCGTCTACTTTTCAACATCTGCGACGTCATCTACAACCTCGTTTTCCGCAGTCCGCAACCCCTGTACTGACGCTAATGCAATGAGTGTGCCGTACCCCGCTAGCCCTCTTTCAATCCCCTAGACCGGTGCTACGATTTTACTGTGAATCGGGACAAAATAAAACTCACGGGTGGGGTACTGAAACGGGTTCGGGATCAGAATTAGAAGGCGCCTCTGGTGGCCCGCCGACATTACCCAACGGTTCCACCGCCCCAAAGGGCGTACTATCCCCAGCCCCGGAATGTTCGGCCTCTGTCGCCTCATCTTCAAGGGGTTCGGGCGAGATTGTCTCCGGATTTTCTCCCCATAGGCTTTCCCGCAGAGCGGCTTCGTGCGCCCCATCCTCGAGGTAGCCCATTTTGTTCATCACCTTGAGTATCTGTTCGATGCGTTTTCGGGAAAAAGCGGTCAGCTCCTTTTTCTTGAAGTAGACGTAATACTTTTCAGGGGCCGGAAGCAGCATCGCTAGAAATGCCGACTCGCGCGCCGTTAGTGACGATGGGTCCGCGCCAAAATAATGGTGGGCGGCCTGGCCGATGCCGTAAAGACCGGGGCCCCACTGGGCCATATTGAGGTAGAAGCAAAGTATTTCCGATTTCGATAGCTTCTTGTCGAGCTCCCAGGCCCAGAGGATCTCCCTGAATTTTCGCCACAGTGTTTTTTCCTGGGAAAGGTAGACGTTTTTGACGAGCTGCTGGGTCAGCGTACTGGCGCCGCGAGCCCAACGCTTTTCCTTGAGATCTTTTTTCAGGGATTCCTTGAGCTCGTGAAAATCTACCCCGGAGTGTCCAAAAAAACTCGTGTCTTCGGAAGAGATGACCGCGCCGATCAGCTGATTTGAAATCGCATCGAGTCCAATCCAGGAAGGGGTGTCGGGGCCGACATCGCGATATCCGACAATCTCTCCTTTTTTACGGATTGCCACGGACGCCTTATGGCGGAGCTTTTCGAAATTGGGCGTGTAGCTGAACGTTTGAATGCAGACTCCGATACCGGCGAGCACTGTCAGAATCGTAGCGACGGTCAACGCAAGGAGTATCCGGCTGTTCTTTTCCATGGCAAGCTATGCTACCAAATTGCAAGGGACAATGGCAGGCCATTACCGCAGATAGTGCCAAAGATAATGACACAGATTATGCCATCTATAATCTTACGGGGAATTCGTCAGAACAACCTCAAGAACATCACTTTGAGCGTGCCGCTGGGTACTTCGGTTGTGATCACTGGCCCCAGCGGTTCCGGAAAGTCATCGCTCGCATTCGAGACGATACACGCCGAAGGCCAGCGCCGGTACATGCAGTCTCTGTCTACGTACGCCAGGCAGTTTTTGGAAAAATTTCAGGCGCCTCTCGCTGACTCGATTCATAATATTCCCCCGACCATAGCACTCGAGCAGATCAACCCGGTCCGCAATTCTCGCGCGACGGTCGCCACCACCACTGAGATTTACGATTACTTGCGGCTTTTGTACGCGAAGGTGGGGATCGAATACTGCGAGCACTGCAATCTCCCCATGGAGCGGCTCGGTTTTGCAGAAATTTTCGAGCGCATCCGGAATGCCTCGGCCGGTCGGGCCGTTCTGGTGACGGCCGAGCAGGTCCTTCCGGAGAAAGCTAGTGTGCGCCAGGATGTTCTGGCCGAAATGTTGCGTGCCGGATTTTCCCGGATTCTGGTGGAAGGAAAGGTCGCAAGCATCGAGGATGCCATGCACCCGGCCAATCAGCCCGGTAAGTTTGCCATTAAGCACCGGGCCGGTTCTACCTACCTTATCATCGATAGAATTCGGATTTCGGGAGTCGGCGAGTCTCTGCAAACGCGAGTGACCGAATCGTTGCGATCGGCGATGGATCTCGGCCGGGGAGTTGCCGTTCTCTTTGCCGACAACGACGGCCGGTTCGAGCGCATGGGAGACTATACACTGAGGAACCGGTGCCCCAAGTGTGGCGAGTTTTCGGATGAAAAGTCGGCTATCAGTTTCTCGTTCAACAGTCCTGTGGGTGCGTGTGCTTACTGCAAGGGGTTTGGCAACACGCTCGAGGTGGATCCCGAGCTAATTGTTCCAAACGGTAATCTGAGTCTTGCGCGCGGCGCGATCGATCCCTTTACGAAACCCAGCATGTCGCGCTGGCAAAAAAAGCTGCTCGATTTCGCCAAAACGGCTCGTATCGATGCGGATCTCCCTTATCGCGAACTGCCGGAGAGTTCCAAGAAACTCGTGTTCGAGGGTAACAAGAAGTTTAGTGGCGTTAAGGGTGTGTTTAAGGCATTGGAGAAGGATAAGTACAAGTTGCAGATACGCGTCTTTATCAGCCGTTACACGTCTCCTTTTTTGTGCGGCCACTGCAAGGGTGCCCGGCTAAACACGACGGCACTCAGGGTTCGGCTGAGTGAGCTGAGTATCGCTCAGGTGTGCGACCTTACACTGGGGGATTGCCAACGCTTTTTGTCCGGTCTTGCCCTAACCGATCGCCAAAATAAGATTTCGGAAAACATCCTGTCCCAACTCCAGCGTCGACTGGAAACACTATGTACGGTCGGGCTTTCCTACCTCACGCTGTCTCGCATGACGCGGTCGTTGTCGGGTGGGGAGTACCAAAGAATTTTGCTGGCCACCCAGTTGAGTCAGGGACTCACCGATACCCTTTATGTCCTGGATGAGCCGAGCATCGGACTCCACCCTCGCGACACCGAGCGCCTCATGCGCGTTCTGGATAAATTGCTGGAACTCGGCAATAGCCTCGTGGTCGTCGAGCACGATCCGGAAATGATCGAGTGGGCCCGAGAGGTTATTGAGCTCGGACCCGGGAGTGGCACTCGAGGTGGGCACGTCGTCTTTAACGGGAAGCTCGGTGAGTTTCTGGAATCTGGGGTGCGATCGGCCAAGGCGGTAAAGGGCTGGCGCACGGAATGCGCAAATCAATTATTTCGGGGCGAGACGTTCGTAATGGATGATGCGCTCGAAATTCGGGGGGCGTGCGGCAACAATCTGAAGCACGTCGATGTCAAGATTCCGCTCAAAAGACTGGTAGCCGTAACCGGCGTCTCGGGATCGGGAAAGAGTACGCTGATTGTGGATACGATCTTTCAGGCATTGACGAAAGTCTTCACGGGTAGAGCTGAAAAAATTGAAAAATTCGAATCGATCAGCGGTGTCGAGAATATTTCCGGGGTTGAGCTGGTGGATCAGTCTCCCATCGGAAAGACCAGTCGCAGTAATCCCATTACCTTCGTAAAGGGTTTCGACGAGATCCGAAGCGTCTTTGCCGGCACACCCCAGGCCGTTTCTCGTGGGCTCACCCCCGGCCACTTCTCCTTTAATGTGGTGGGGGGCCGTTGCGATGCGTGTGACGGGGAAGGCCGGATCCGGATAGATATGGTGTTCATGGAGGATGTCTGGATTCCATGCGATACATGCAATCAGAAAAGGTTCAAGCCCAATGTGCTCGCTGTCCGCTACCGTGGTAAAAATATCGATGATGTGCTGCGAATGACTATCGATGAAGCCCACGAATTTTTTTCCGGCTACCCGAGCCTTCGGACGAAGTTGTCACTGATGGCGCAGGTGGGGCTGGGTTATCTTCAACTGGGTCAGCCCGGCTTCTCATTGTCGGGGGGCGAGGCGCAGCGACTCAAGATTGCGCGCGAGTTGGCCAATGCTTCCTGGTCGGGTAGCCGCACACTATTTATTTTGGACGAGCCGACTACGGGACTGCATTTCGACGAGGTCACCAAACTCATTTATGTTTTGCGAAGACTCGTCCATGCGGGGAATTCGGTTGTCGTAATCGAGCATAATCTGCAATTGATCTGCTCGGCCGATTACCTCATCGATCTGGGACCAGACGGCGGAACCGGCGGTGGACATCTCGTCGCCAGCGGAACGCCCCGGGAAGTGGCCCGTTCCGGGGTGCCCCACACTGCCGCCATTCTCGCCACTCTTCTTCTCCAAAAATAGATGACGCGGTCCTGAAAGGTACCGGGTACCTTTTGGTAGGGTACCTTTTGGTACCATTTGAGGGCCGGGGTGTGGTAAATTATTCGAACTTCAAACACACCATGAGCACGCAACATCGAATTTATTGTTTAAGTCTCGCGGCGATTGTCCTGTTTGGAATTGGGTCCTGCAACATTTACCGGCCACTCGATCCCGCGAAATCGGACGAGGGGTATCTCGAAGAGGGGCTGCGGTGCTACCACCTAAAGGATTACGATTGCGCCGTTGCGGCCTTTGAAAAACTTTCCGATTCCGATACAAAAACGGAAAAGTTGTGTATGGGGTATTTGGCCCAGGCGGGTTTAACCCTCGATCTGCTCCTAAACGTGGTTAATCAGGCGAATTCGACGATGTTGGGCCAACTTGCCACCGCACTTCTCCCCTGGAGTTCGGGTAAGGAAACCGCCTCTCAAAATGCAAGTGCCAAATGCCTCATGTATGCAACCACGGGAACCGCAAGCGACGTCAAGACGCTACTTAATTATGTGGCCCAGATGGTCGACTGCTCGACCCGCCTCGCGCGTACCGACACCTTTGGGGATAAGGCGAGTGATTGCACCGCTAGCCACACTCCGGTGACGTCCGGCGAGATAACGGATGGCGATGTCGATTTTATGTGTGCCGCGGATGCCGAGGCGTGTGCCGATAATATCGCGACCATTAGTTCGTCTCAGCTGGGGACTTCGGGCCTGGGGTCGCTCAAAAGCGCGCTCGATCTTTTTCCTGCCGAGCTCAAAAGTGCCGCGTCGGTCGCCGCCACGGTTCGCACCGCGCTCAAAACGGTTGTGAAGGATTAGATGAAATACACCGGTATTTTCGTATTGGCCTGTTTGCTCCTAAGTGCCAATTCATTTGCCACGAAACGCTATTACTCTCTTTCTCGGAGCGTGCGGGCGCATGGCATGGGCGGGGCCTTTTACGGGATTTCTGACGATGAGTATGCCCTTTTTTATAACCCGGCGGGCCTTGGGTTCTATCGCGGCGGTGGCCACTTCACGCTCTCCACCCGTGCGGCCGTGACGGTGGATACCGTGAGTAGTCTCAGCACTCTCACCAGCAGTTTCTCCTCGGGCAAAACGACCACCGAACTCGTGAATAGTTTTCTCGCTCTTCAGGGAAAACCTTTGGGCGGGAACATAAGCTTCATGCCGTCCTTCGTGACTAAAAAATTCGCACTGGGTATTTTGCTACCCGATATCAAGACGGACCTCTCCGTATTGGGCGCCGGTCTGGATACGACATTCGATGTGACGGTACTCGCCGATGCCGGGCTGCTCCTGGCTTTCGCGAAAACTTTTATGGCGGACACCCTGAGTGTCGGCGTGACTCCGAAATTTGTGGCACGTGTCGGGGGAACAAAAAGTTTTCCAGCACTCGATATTGTTCAGGGGGATACCGCTGGACTGGATGTGAACTCAATCGGCGGCGCGGGCGCGGGATTTGATTTCGATGTGGGGGCTACCTATCGCCTGACCACAATTCCCTTCGGAGTCGCCAATCGAGCCTCTTTGGTGCTGACGAATGTGCTCGCGTCCTCCTATCCCATCGGTTCCACCAAGGGTTCGAGCTCAGCCGCTGGCGTCCCGGGACTGACGAGAATGGTCTCTCTGGGTTGGTTTACGGCGTTTTCGGGAGTTTCCGTAATCGATAATTTTAATCTCGTTGCCGATCTCGCCGAGTTCGGCATTGGCGGAGAGAGCGATCCCGATCGCGGCGGTCGCGGTGGTAGCTTTTGGAAACATCTCAATATTGGTGTCGAGGCCCCCGTAAGAGGTTGGTTCATCCCGCGTGCCGGAATTCACCAGGGCAACGTGACGGCCGGCTTCGGAGTCCGGGCGCGCGTGTTACAACTCGACTACGCCTGGTTCGGCGAGGAGCTCCTGGGTGGCGTGGGGCGCTATACGGCACGCACTCACGAGATTCGCGTAGCAATTGGTTATGGAGCCACCGCACCAGCTCCGATAGTATTCGAACCTCTAGAATCGAAACCGGAAGGATTTGAGAAACCCGTACCGATTCCGACCCCCGCACCCCAAAAGCTCGAGCAAGTGCCCGTGCCCAATAAAGTGCAAATGCCCGTTCAGGTTCCGACACCTCCCACACCACCGCCGCCCTCAGTCTCTCCTGAGTCGGCTAAAGATCGGGTGCCCCAGTCAGTGGGTCGTCCTCGCGGAAAGAATTAAGCTTATGCGAAATGGGAAAGGGCTTCTTGAGATCTCGCCAATCATGATGATGGCGGTAATGATCACGGCCGCGACACTTGCCCAAGCCTCGAAGTCAAAACCGGTGGCCGAGCACACACTATTTAATGGAGAGAGGCTCCAGGAGTTTCGGCTCGAAAATGGCTTCCGGGTATTACTCGTTCCCCGGCACCAAGCGGCTGTTTTGACCTACCAAGTATGGTTTCAGGTGGGATCGATAGACGAGAAGCTCGATCCGAAACTTAAAAAAACGGGCCTCGCCCATCTTTTCGAGCACATGATGTTCCGGGGCACTTTGAAATACCCCGATGGTGAGTTTGATCGCATTACCGCTCAGATCGGCGGAGATAAGCAGAATGCTACGACGTCACACTACCGAACTAATTATTTTGAAAGCGTCCCGAGCCGCCAACTGGAAAAGATCATGGAGCTCGAGTCGGACCGCATGAGCCAGCTCGTGCTGACCAAAGAATTATTGGAAAAGGAAAAGGGCGCCGTCGTGGGTGAGTACCGACTTCACATGGACAGACCCTCATCGGTCGCTTTTGACGAGCTAATGCGGCTTATGTTTCAGGTCTCGCCATTCCAATTCACGGTGCTCGGTACCGAGGCCGAAATCAAGGGATTCACCCTGGAAGAGTCTCAATATTTCTATAAAACTTTCTATGCTCCGAACAATGCCACGTTAATCATCGTGGGCGACACCACCGCAGACAAATTGATGCCCCTCGTGGACAAATATTATGGGAGCTTCAAACGCCAAGAGGTTCCCCGCCTGTCATTACCGGAAGAGCCGGCTCAGACCCGGGAACGTCGGTGGGAAGGCACGCACCGCCAGGCCACTTCCGAAACCCTTCTGATCGGCTATCGCATCCCCGGGGTTAACTCCCCTGAAATGGCCGCATTTTCCCTCTTGGGGACCCATCTCAGCGTGGGGATGGAGGGGCGTTTGCGAAAGCTATTGGTCGACAAGGGAATTGCCGTCGGTGCCCATGCCTCTCCCGATTCGATGCCCGACGTTTTCGAGTTTTTTATTCAGCTAGCGGAGGGGAAACGCTCCGAGGATGCGCTCAAAATTATCGATCGTGAGATCCAATCCTTGAGGACCCAGAACATTTCCGCCAGTTCTTTTGAGCGCGCTCTGAATCAGGAGCTCCTCGACGTTTACGGGGACATTACTTCCAACGGGTCCCTGGGAAACATTCTGGGTGAGTTTCTCATGCTGGGGGGCAACTACCTCCGGGGATTTGAAATAGTCCAGGAGTACCTGAAGCTCACGCCGAAGGCACTCACCCAGGTTGCTAAGGTGTTTTTAAGTCCAGCAGGTCGTAGCGTGGTGATCGTTCGTCCGGAGAAAAAGGCATCATGAAAATCCTCCGGAAAACCCTTATGATCCTGGTCTGTTTTTCGATGGGTTTACCGTTGGGTTTGTCGATGGTTTTAACGGCCGTTTTATCGAACAGGCTGTTAGCCGCCACCGAGCCTAAAATTTTGTTCGAACTGGATCCCACACTGCTCAATACAACAATCCAGATCATCGTGATGGCAGGTGGTGCCGATGATCAGGTGGAGCACGCGGGGCTTTCCAATATTGTCGCTGATCTGATGCTGCGGGGAACAAAAAAACGGACTCGGGAGAAATTTCAGAGTGACGTCGAGCGGATGGGAGGCGGGTTGAGCGGTAGCGCGACCCACGATCTCATATTCTTTACCGGGAGTGTCATCAAAGAGAATACTGAAAAATTTCTGGACCTGGTGGGTGATTTTTTACTGCAGCCGGTTTTTGATCCCAAGGAAATGGATTCATTGCGGACGGAGGTTCTCAATGGAATCAGTCACCAGAAAAATAACAACACCCGGCTCACCGGCATCGCCATGAGAAAGGCCGCTTTTGCGGGGACTCCTTTGGAACGGCCGATTATCGGTACTCTCTCGACGGTGAAACGCCTCACGCGAGACGATGTGCTGCGCAAGTATAACAATCACTTTCATCGCGGAACCGTGTTCTTTGCCGTGGCGACGCCGCTTCCTGAATCCCAGATCAAGACACTGCTCACGGCGATTTGGCAGAAGCTCCCCGATGGGCATCGCCAGGCTCGAAAGCCCGTCCTACTCAAGTTTCCGAAAACGACCACGCTCACCTTGATTCACAAGGCCAAGACCGAGGCCGGGGCGTTTATGTTGGGGCAGCCGGGAATTACCATTCAGGATCCCGATCGATTCGTTCTTTATGCCGGAAATTTTTCATTTGGCAGCGAGCCCCTGGTTTCCAGGCTTTTTCGAATTGTTCGCGGGGAGTTGGGCTATACCTATTCGATTGGATCTACCTACGGCCTCATCGGCTCGGCGTCTAATCAAAAGGGAATCTATGCTATTCATTCGACTCCATCCATTGAGTTTACAGCCAAGGCGCTCTTCAAAACTTTGGCGCTTTGGGATGATTACCTTAAACAGGGACTGAGCGCGGCCGAGCTGACGCTAGCCAAAGAGAGTACGATCAACTCCTACCCTTTCGATTTTGATTCGGCCGGAAAGCGCTTGTCCGAGCGAATAGAAGAGCATCTCTATGGCGACCCGATTCTGACCCCCGACGAGTTTACCAAGCGTATCGGAGCCATCGACGACGGCAGATTAAAAAAATCTCTGAAGGATCACCATGGCGGTCAGAGCTTTCTGGTGACGTTGCTAGGGGATGAGACCGTCATTCGTCGGCAGTTGGAAGAGGAGCAGAAGTCCGTTCCGGCGGCGGCCAGACTTCAGATTTCCCAAGTCATCACGCCCGAACAGTTAATAGAATAATCCGGTCTGAGAATGTGCTCCGCTACCTTACGGCGCGACCGTCACGCTGGCGTACGCACTGTAATAACGGGAAACCAGAAACCCAGATCCACCGGTGTCGCCACTTGCCGGAATCTTCGTTCTCACTTCCCGGACAGCGCGGGCGAACAGCGGCTGTCCGATAGGAAAAGTGTATTCGATGGAGTCGGTTGTTCCTGCAAAATTCGTAATGCTGAATTTAGATGCCGTAGTCTCTCCGGCTACTCGGTAGGGGGCAATAGTCTTATAGGCCATGGGGCTTAATTTGGAATCGACCATCTCCAGGATGACCGACTCGACCAGCGGGTCGATGGTGGGCGTAAAGTTAAATACGAAACACCCTGATTCTCCAGCCTTTTTGCAATTAGCAGCGGCGCTGATGCTCGCGGGTGGACTCACGAGTGTGATGGTCGATAGTGCTACGGTGTTTGTCCACGGATTCTCAAAGAAGTCCGTGAAGGTGAATACCGCCGAGGTGGTGACTCCGGTCGTGCGCGCCACGTACCGGGTGTAGCCGATGGTACGTTCTTTCAGGGTGGCTGATGAGGTTGTGAGCGCGCAGGGAGTCTGTACACTCAACGAACTTCCCAGCGCATGGCCCGCCCGAAGGGAGGCTTCAAAATAGGTTTTATCCTCATCGGCGTTGTATTGAAGGAGGTAGTTTTGAATGATGCGCGCTGGAAGGGTTGCGCTGCACTTGGCAGTGGACGAGGAATCCTTCGCCGTAACCGCCTGACCGCACCCGTCCGTTACGATGAGGGCTAGGGTGATCGCCAGTAAAAAGAAGCCAAGGTCCAGAGCGCGTGAAACTTTCATGAATAATAGTGTATCGAAAATCGGAAGTGGGGTCTATTCCACTAACTGATGACGCAGTGCCGGGACACAGCTCACGAAGGTCGTCGCCTCCAGAAGCCCTTTACCATCGAGTGAAAAGTATTCTCCACCAGCCTCCTTCACGAGACACGCAATGGGTGCCACGTCCCACAACGCGACGAGCGGATCGATCATGGCATCCACCGAACCACGCAGAAGCATGGCGTGCCCAAAACAATCGGTGTATCCGCGAACCAATTCCGCTTTGCGCATCAAGGACAGAAGTAGGCGCATGTGGCCGGTAGACTCGAAGCAGGATACATCCCCACACGAAACCAGCGCGTTTCCGAGTGAGGTCACGGGAGACACATGCAGTTGAGTGCCGTTGCAATAGGTTCCAAGCCCCACGGCCGCCGAATAGGTTTCCTCCAGTGCCGGCAGAACCATAATTCCTACGACCGGCTCTCCCCGGTGGAGCAGTCCCAACAACGTTCCAAAAAGCGGGATGCCGCGAATGAAACTACGGGTGCCATCGATGGGATCGACGGTCCAAACATATTCGGCGTTTGGCGTCTCGATGCCGAACTCCTCGCCGTAGATGCCGTGACTGGGAAAGCGCCGATTGATTTCTTTACGGATCATCTCCTCGGTTTTCTTGTCCGCTACGGTGACCGGCGTCTGATTCTCCTTCATCTCAATGAGCAGTGCCGAACGAAAATGGGACAATGCGATGTGCGACGCCCGCTGGGCGATATCGACCGCCTCATCGAGTACTGAGCGATAATCATTCATGAAACCAGATGATAGCAACCGGGCGGCGATATGTCGTGGAATTATACCTGGCCCCTTTCGGTGGGCCGAATCGGTCTGGCCTCATCCGCTTTAGCTTTTTAAGCCGGAAGCGGTTGCGAAACCCAATCTGTACTGGTGTTTTCTTTGGGTCATTTTGGGCCGTTTTTAATATGGCTGCCATTACAGTAATCATTGTAGATGGTTGGGAAATCGAACACCAACGCCAATTCAATGCAAAATTCGAGTGGCTGCTCCACGAGCACGATCGCATGTCTCATCCCAAGGAGCTTCCTTCACAGCTGTTTAATCAGTGGAAAAAATTGGATATGAGAAAACAGATACCGGTTCCCCACAGGAGATTGCTTCTGCCCTTCATGCTGCGCATGACAACCAAACCCGGATCGCTGCACTTTATAAAAGAAAGATGGAACAGAGTCGTAAAGAACTTCCGTACTCCGATCAGATCGACCAGCAGATTATGACTCACGCCAATCTGGTTTATGACTATGCCAAATCGGTTTCCTGGTCGCCCGTTGAAACCGAAGACTTCGAAACGATTCTCCGAGAGGTACGCTTCCAGCGAGACGGTATTAGCGGCTGCAAAGACTTATTGGGAGGGAAGTTTGCGGGTGGGGTGTGATGATCCTGTCACGCTCCCAGTCAGTGTGAAGGCCGTCTTGCAATTATCAAAGGCGATTGAACGAGCTATTGGGATGTTCGCCTCAGCCCCCGCAGTCCGCCTCTGCCGGCTGCTCGGCCGAATGCTCGTGAGTGCGGTTACGAGCTTGGAAAGTATCAACAAAAGATAGTCACTTGTTTCTACATGGCCAAAAATCCTGAGCGCATGAGCCACCGCCTCCACCATGCACACGCAATTGGGTCGTCCGTTTCGTCGCAGTCCATAGCGGCTGGGGAGCCCCGGGGGGAGCTGAACCCGTCTCATAGTTCGTAAGAACTGGGCCTTTCGGGCGATTTTATTAGCCTCGTTCCAGGTTCCATCCGGCAAATAGAGGCGGGAGTTTTCAGGTAACGACGTCGCAAGCTCGGGGGTGAGCAGCTCGACTCCGGGGCCTGGGTAGAGAAACAGGTTCGTTTGTCCGGGATCGGGTGAGTGGTAATCCAGGGGGACGCCATCGGGGTCCCCTCGAATGATTATTTCTGAATTGGACAGAATCAGATTGGTCCAGCGCCCCGTATTCGAAACACGCCAATATTCACTCCACTGAACCAGCAGCGTGATACCCACCGGGCAATCCCGGATAGCCAGTTCGGCACAAAAGCAGAGTCTATTGGGCAGCCTACAGTTTGAGCACAAACCGGCAAATTCCTTAGCATTTTCAATGGTTTTTTTGTTGAAGGTCATGGTGTTTGCCTATAAAAGCAATTCAACATTAAACTAAGGGTTTGGGTTCGACCAGAAGGGAGTGACGAGATTTATGAAGAAGACTCGCATCGGAATTAACGGGTTCGGCCGCATCGGGCGTGTGACACTGAGACTCCTCACTGAAATGGATGGGCTCGAGGTCGCGGCAATTAACGATCTCACTCCGCTAGGTCAGAGTGCCCATCTTCTCAAGTATGATTCCGTGCACGGTCCATGGGATCACGCCGTCGGCTTTGGTAAGGAGTGTTTAACGATCGATAGCCAGGAAATAAAGGTGTTTGGTCGGCGCGATCCGGTCGAAATCCCATGGCGGGATATGGGCGTGGACGTGGTCATCGAATCCACAGGGATTTTTACCAGCTGGGACGGTGCCTCTAAGCACCTGACGGCGGGGGCCAAAAAGGTGGTGGTCTCGGCGCCGTGCAAAGATAACGATAAGATTCGAACCTTCGTTTACGGCATCAATCACGAAACATACGACCCATCCAAGGATCACATCGTATCGAATGCGTCGTGTACGACGAATTGTCTCGCGCCGCTCGTGAGGGTGTTGCACGATAAATTCACCGTTTCTCGCGGGCTCATGACGACGATTCACAGTTATACAAACGATCAACGGGTTCTGGACATCGGGCATGAGGACTTCCGTCGTATGCGGGCTGCAGCGCTGAACATGATTCCCACCTCCACCGGTGCTGCAAAGGCGGTCGGGCTGGTGATTCCCGAGGTGAAGGGCAAGCTGACGGGGCTCGCCGTACGAGTACCCACTCCGAATGTGTCGCTGGTGGATTTTGTCGCCGACGTCGTTAAACCCACTTCCGTCTCGGAGGTGAACCAGGCGTTTGTATCCGCCGCCGAAGCGGGTCCCCTCAAGGGCATTTTACAGGCGATTTCCGCGCCCCTCGTTTCGACCGATTTCAACGGCTGTGACTACTCGTCATCGGTAGATCTGGATTCCACGATGGTGGTCGACGGGAATATGGTGAAGGTGCTCAGTTGGTACGACAACGAAACCGGCTTCTCGCGCAGAATGCTCAACCTCATTCAGTGGATGGGCCGTTCGTTGTAATGGGCGTTTAACCAGTGGCTACTTATCCGCTATTGCAGGATCTCGATGTGAAAGGACGCCGGGTATTCGTGCGCGTGGATTTCAACGTGCCGCTCAAGGACGGTGCGGTCTCTGACCGTAAACGCATCGAGGCCGCCCTTCCCACCATTTGCTGGCTCAAGGAAAATGGAGCACGAATCATTTTGGGTTCACACTTGGGGCGTCCTGACGGGAAGATTAACCTCAAATTGAGTATGGAACCGGTGGGTCACTGCCTCACCGAGTTGCTCAACCAGGACATCATCCTAGCCGATGATTGCATCGGTGATGGCCCGCGGAGACTGGCCCAGCAGATGCGTCCCGGCGATGTGATGCTTCTTGAGAATCTGAGGTTCCACGGGGGCGAAGAGGAAAACAATCTTGATTTTGTTCAGTCGCTGTCTCAGCTCTGTGATTGCTATGTCACCGACGCTTTTGGCACGCTCCACCGAGCGCATGCGTCCACCTACGGGCTTGCCCGCCAGATTCAGCACCGGGCGATCGGAATGCTGGTCCAGAGAGAAATCGAGTATTTGGAACCGCTTCGCGACAACCCCCGACGCCCATTCATGTTGGTGATGGGCGGCGCAAAGGTGTCCGACAAGATCGCATTGATGGAACATTTTCTCGAAAAAATAGATGTATTGGCAATCGGTGGAGCGATGGCTTATGCGTTTTTGCGGGCGCGCAATATTTCAATAGGGAAAAGTCTTTGCGATGACAGGCAGGTGTCGCTTGCCGACAGGATTATGAAATCGATCGAGGTTAGACCGGTAAAACTTTTACTACCGATCGACCACGTCGTTGCGCCCACATTGCAATCCACCGAGATTCAGGTCACGCCCGATGCCAGAGTTCCCCAGCAGATGGCTGCATTTGATATCGGACCTAAATCCTTATTGGCATTGCAGCAGGCGGTTTCCCAAGTGGAGACGGTGTTTTGGAATGGTCCTATGGGCGTTTTTGAATCGACGGCATTCGCTAGAGGTACGTTCGAGTTGGCCCGCATCATTGCCGACTCAAATACCCAGAAGCTCGCAGGAGGCGGTGACGTCGCCGCTGCGATAGCCCAGTCGGGTTGTGAGTCTCGCTTTGATTTTATTTCTACCGGTGGAGGAGCGACGCTCGAGTTTCTCGAGGGAAAAGATCTCCCGGGTCTCAAAGTACTGGAAAAATCGGTGAGGGCTGTCGCATGAGAATCCCGGTCTTTGCGGCCAATTGGAAAATGAATAAGTCGCTCGCTGAATCGGGCCAGTTCATTGCTGCCCTCATCTCAAAGCTCGGCAGTGCCAGCGCTGACATCGCGACTCGTTTCGAATTGGTGGTGGCCCCGCCGTATACCCATTTGGGGGTGCTGGCTGATTCGGCGGTCGGAACCCGGATTCAGATTTCATCCCAGAACTGTGGTGTGGCGAAAAACGGCGCGTTTACGGGAGAGATTTCGCCGTCGGTGCTCAGAGAGTTAGGCTGTGATTGGACGATTATCGGCCATTCGGAGCGGCGGCACGTGTTCAAAGAAGACGATGGCATGCTGCTCCTGCGCACGCGGGCTGCAATTGAGGAAAAACTTTCTATTATTTTTTGCATTGGCGAAACACTCGAGGATCGCCGCGCTGGAAAAACGATGCAGGTGCTCGGGACTCAACTGAAGTTACTCAGTCAGCTGAACCCCGGAATTTTAACGCCCCTGGTGCTTGCGTACGAACCCGTGTGGGCGATCGGCACAGGCGAAACTGCCACTCCGGGCCAGGCCCAGGAAGTTCACGCCTTCATCCGCGAGTGGCTGACCAAAAATTTCTCGACTGAGGTTGCGGGCTCCTTGCGCATTCTTTATGGTGGTAGCGTGAAACCTGAAAATGCTGCGGCTATCATGTCTCAGAATGACGTAGATGGGCTTCTCGTAGGAGGCGCAAGCTTGGATCCAGAAGCCTTTTCAGGGATAGTAATCGAAGGACTCAAGGGAAAAAATCTGTGAGGTAATCATGACCGTCTTATTAGTGTTTCATTTCTCAATTTGTACGTTTTTGGTGTTTGTAATTCTGCTGCAGCCGGGAAAAGGGGATGCTGGAATTGGATTCGGCAGCTCCAGCCAAAGCATCTTCGGGAGTCGTGGTGCCGGTAACTTCCTCACGAAGCTAACCAGCTTTTGCGCGGTTACCTTTTTGATTACGAGTCTCGTTTTGACACGCGCCCGGATGAAGGAATATACGTCGAGTGTGATTCCGGATTCTGAAACGCCTGCGACTTCATTGCCGGCCACGGGCTTGGGTCCAGCTGCGACACCGGCTGTAAATCCGGTGGAATCGGCGAAACCCTCGGCGCCGGAGACGGGTGAGAGCAAGAAGTAGTCAATTGTGCGACGGTGGTGGAATGGCATACACGCATGTTTGAGGTGCATGTGCCGCAAGGCTTGAGGGTTCAAGTCCCTCCCGTCGCACCAATTTTTTCTGAGGTGTTTTTAAAAAAAAGGGCGCTTAGCTCAGTTGGTTAGAGCGCTGCCTTCACACGGCGGTTAAGAATTCAAAACTCACACAGATTGCAATTCTCCCATCAAGCTGTAATCAAAAAGAAAATTCGCTAAGGTTAAGGAATCACCGATGATTCTTGAAGCTTGGCTGTTTATCGGGGAGGAAACTTGATGTTACCCGATGTTCCTTTTTGTTGATTGAGATTACTCAAAAACCCGTTTTTTTGGCGTGAAACCGCCGTGAAAATGGGAATCGCTTCGCCACACCACGCCAAAAATTGCATCCCAGACTCTCAGATTGTATGATGGGGCCAATTGGAGAAACTGCATGATCCAGGAAAGTTTAATGAGAAATGACACCCAACTTATAGAAATCGTGAATCGGTTGGCGGTCAATTTTAAGCCTGAAAAAATCTACCTCTTTGGCTCTCGTGCCCGTGGGAGCGAAGTCCCTTCAAGCGATTACGACATTCTGGTAGTAATGCCCGCCCTTGAAGGTCCTGCCTATCGGTATTCTCAGCGGGCATGCGAAGTATTATCCGGTATGAGCGCACCTACCGATGTTCTGTTTATCAGCAGGGAAAAATTTGACTATTGGCGAGATACTCTCGGAACACTCGCGGAAGTGGTGAATCGCCAGGGCAAAGAACTTTATGCCGCAGCCGCCTAAGACGACTGCTATTACAAAAGCATGGCTTGAAAAAGCTGCGGGTGATATCGGCGTTGCTCGATATTTACTCGAGCGGACGCCTTTATTTGATGAGCATGCGGTCTTTTGCTGTCAACAGGCTGTCGAAAAATCAATCAAGGCTCTCCTCGTTTGGAAATCAATCGAGTTTGATAAAATTCATAACATTGCGTCGCTCATCGTAAAAATACCGGATTGCGATGCATCCTTGAAAAGTCTTCTGCAGAGTTCGGAAAAACTGTCACCATTCGCGGTGGTCTTTCGTTATCCGGGTGAAGATGAGCAAGTGTCGCCCGAAGAGGCACAGGAGGCCCTCGCCATTGCGGTTAAAGTTCATCACGGCATTTTGGCCGTTCTGCCCGCAGATTGCCACCCTGCCAAGGTTTAGGGCTTTCCCAATTAAGGATTTTCTCCTAAGATGCCCTCGGGCGCTTAGCTCAGTTGGTTAGAGCGCTACCTTCACACGGTAGAGGTCGCAGGTTCGAGCCCTGCAGCGCCTAGGTCCCTCGCCACAAACACACACAAAATAAGAAAAGGATATGTACCCAACGGGGAACATTCAAAAGAGGATGTGAGCTAGAAATAATTTGACGAGGGAGAATTGACCTTCCTCATTTTCATAAAAGGAGAGAAAAAATGTCGGAATATGTGAAAACAAAAGAGTTCAAGGATTGTTATGAGCTGTATATTCTAAAGGCCGAGCATCCCAGCCTAATGGGGTTGTTCCCAAATGGCTATATCCAGGCTGTTTGCGATCCCCGATCGGAGTTAGCGGTAGTAGTCGCTGCCCTTAGCCTAGAGGGAGATCAATATGCCGAGGAGGATATTTGTTCGTTCAATTTCATTGGGGATACATCTCAATTGGTAAACGAAGTGGAAAACGAGAATGATGTTGTTCTGGTTACGAAAAGAACCATCAAAGGGGAATCATTGGAAGAACGGGCACTGAACTTAATCGGCGAACTTGTCAGTTACAGGGCAAAACAGAAGGCCCAGCAACGCCTGTCGGATCGACTGCGTTCGATGAGACAGGGGAGTAGTGCGCAAAAAACAAGCCTGAGCGTTATTTCCTTAAATCAATCTGGAGAATGGGGGGGACAGCATGCCCCCCCCCATTCCGCTCTGTTATCGAGGGTCTCACTCCTTAACCCGGTCTATGGGGACCACGCAGAAACCCGTTTTAACCTCGGTTGATAATCACAGTTCGTAATCACGATTCGAACAACCCAAAAATAGATCCAGCGGCTAAAATATGTCGTCGATTTCGGTGCGGCGTCATATCCTTCCTAAATGAAGAAAACCGGGATTTATTGCCTCGTCTCGACCCTAGATCAAAGTACTGACAACCAACGGACCGAATTGATTCGGTACTCTGAAGCTCGGGATTGGGAAGTTTACAAAATCTATGAAGAGAACCGTTCTGGCGCTTCCGATCAACGGCCAAAGTTTCAGGAATTGATGAAGGATGCGCGCGAGCGTCGACTCGATATTGTTCTTTGCCTCAAACTGGATCGAATGTACCGCAGCACACGTGGGATGCTCGCTGTCCTTGAGGAGTTTCAATCGCTGGGAATCGAGTTCTGTTCCCTGCGCGATAATATAGATCTCACCACAGCAAGCGGAAAATTACTGGCATCTTTACTAGCGTCGGTGGCGGAATTTGAACGGGCACTTATTTTGGAGCGGGTCAAAAGCGGCATTGCTCATGCTAAAGCGAAAGGTGTTCGGTTTGGTCGCCCCATGACCAGGGATGACTCCAAAATTCTAGCGTTACGAAATCAGGGGCATCCTTTCGGCAGATTTGTCGGGATCTCAATGTGTCCATGGGTGCGGTCCAGAGGGCGGTACAAGCCGCATCGAAACCCCCAAAAATATCCGTGCTCTAAAGTCGCGGAATCATTGGTGCGCCTTTTAGAAACTGTGCCGCACCGACACCTACAGGTTTAGGTACGGAGTTCGTGACTTCTCCATTAGGCAGGTTTTATTGTCATCAACCATGGGGAAATCGCTATTACTCTCGGGGAAACGGAAAGCATCGGATATTCTCCTTGAGCATTTTGAACCGATACTGAAGGAACTTCTTCAGACGAAGACGGAAAAAGAGATTCTTCACATTCTTTCGACCCCGATCATGATTTGGAATGCCATGTCATTCGAGGATGCTGGCCGAAAGGGTTGGATTGGAAAGATTTTCGGAAGCTTTGATGCGCTCCCCAGTGAGGACCAAGCGAATTTGGATTCCTGTATATTTTATTGGATCAGGCGAAAGGTTGAACTATTCCCCGATGAGAAATGGTGTATTCGTAAAGTCAACTTTCGAACCACCATGACTGGTGAGAAAAACCTTCGAGCAATTGTAACCTTACCCTCTGAAATAGAGCATCTTGCCCCGGAGAATTGGATGCGTGTGATGAGTGGTGGACTCAAAGAAAATGCGCATCCTTGAAGTGCTTAAGAACGTCAATTAAAGGATGAGAGAGATGTTGGGTTTACAACCAAATCTTCAATAACCGCCAAATCATCCTCTACCCGCTCTAGTAAGTCTGCCAGCATTTCCTGATCTTCTTTTGATCCAAATTGGTTGCAGCGCGTAAGACGACCCTCAAGGAGTTTCAATTGCTCACACGTCCCGTTGAACACTAGCGCATCAAGAACTGGTTTCGTCTGATTCATCAAGAATTCATGCAGCGGTGGCCGCGTTTGGGTCAGCTCCTTGAGTAGGTCAAATTCTTTCTGATTTAGAAAAAGTTCGCCCAAAGGAATGAGTGTACGGGCATTTGCGGCTGACTCAAATACCCGTGACTTGGCGAAGTTTGAGATCGTTCCCTGATCGTCGCATTTTGGGCATACCCACAAGAGCTCTTCCTTTTTTACGGGCTCATTAGGTAAAGCATCGGCCCGTCTAATCAGGATCTCTCCAGTACAAGGAGTTCGTTCCGGTCTCCGTCTGCACGAGATCTTCGTTTGATAGAGAAATCCCGATTCCGCTGGATAAGAAGCCTTCACAAGCAAGGTGAGAAAAAGGGCAAATGGATGATTCGCCCCATCGATATGTTCGAAATCCGTTATCCAATTATCACCCATACGTTCCTCTCGTAGAGGTTTTAAACCCGATTAGAAATCGAAGCACAAGGGATTTCTGGAAAAATTGTATTTTACGAGGGTGGTATCTTTTCAAACCGCCACAACCCAACTACAACAGGTGAATGAAATCAAAAGATAACGCGGAGCGAGATTTTTATCTAAATAATGTACTCAAAGAAGCGGTGGGCAGGTCGCTTCAAGGTGCACGAACCATCATTATGCGGGATATTTGGGCGGTGGATATGGTCCCCCCGAGTGCGACTCTTCGGGAGATACTCACTAATAAAGCCGGCGAAGAAGCTGAGTTTGAGAATAAGGCCGATGCCGAAATATTCTTCAAGGCATTTTTCCTGCTTTATAACGAGCTATCCGAACACCAAGATGTCGATAATCCGTTTCAACTATTCCGATTGCCACGAGCAAAAACTGTAGATGAGCTGAGGATTAGGATTGGCTGTCGCAGGGAAGAGATTGAGGGTCTATTGCCGCTCCTCGAAATCGGTGACGAAATATCCTCCGGTGGCGAGGCTTTGGTGATTGGCCTGTCTGATGCACTTGATAAATGCAATGAACAATCGAAGGGGATAATTTCTGAAATGAAGATAGCAGAAAATGTTGCCAAGATTTCCGACTGGGAAAAGCTCATGGACGACATGGATGAAATAGTCGAATCCATTTTTAATCAAGTCGGCCAGGTTAACCAAAGGGAGCGCAAACACCAACTCGCATCGATGATCGCTGCTCAAACGCCGCTCAAATCGGAGCCCAAAGTGGGGCGAAATGATCGGTGCCCGTGCGGTAGCGGAAGGAAATTTAAGAAATGCTGTCTTCTTACTCAAGGAGAAGGGCAACAACCGTCACAGATGATTGGGAGACTATGAAAAAGAAAGTGATTCCTATCAGACAGCCGATTTTGCCATATGATTTCAAGGAGACTGTTAAGAAGTTTAACCAGTTTTCGAAAACTGAAAATGATCAGTATAAAATATATTCCGAGCTTGGGTTTTCCTATATTGAACAGGATGATCATTCGAGTCTTTGTCCAAATTGCCTAAGAAATGGCAGCTGTCCAGTGCATCCGGTGGCCGAAAAAGCACACATGAGAGGTGCAAATAATAGAAAAAGAGTTCGTGTGGATTTTACGGGCTTTGCCCAGGCTCTTGAAGATCGTTCCAATGGGGTTGAGAACCATTACTTCCTTAATATCGAAACTGGTGAGGTGATCCTCATCTCCGATTGGGTTTTATCTGCGGTTAGCCGCCAAAACCAAGAGAGACTTGCTGAGCTTCCTGAGTGGCAGAGGTATGAAGTAGATTTGGCTAAAAAGGCACTCGGGGACGAAAAGCGATTCATCGCCATAGATTCTCTATCATCTTCTGAATTTTTTAATTTCATGATCGATTTTAAAAATGCTGTTCATAATATAAAAATACGAAAAATGCTTGAAATCGCTCTCCGTGGGAAAGGTGCATCCAGACGTTTTAAGGATATATTGGGTCCGGCGAACCTTGAGCGTTGGTACAAATTCAAAGACGAAAAGCTGTGGGAGTTTACCGAAGATTGGCTATCTGGGGTGCCGGTAGAATCGGTTGAGCTATACATTGCGCGGGAGTGATTGACCTAAAACGATGCGCCGATTCTAAGCGCGACGAGTAGAGGGACACTCGGATAGGCGGATTCGAGGAGCACTGAGGTCTGGATTCCAAGCTGAAGGTGAATGCCATAAGTCCTGAATAAGGCGATGCCTGCAATTGCACCAACGAGAAGACCGCCATAGATGTTGCCGTTCGTGGACTCTCGGACAGCCCCCAGGCCAAATTGCCCGGTTATGAAGGGCGAGAAGTCACGATCCAGAAAGAAGTAGGTGAGATTAATATTTCCGTCGAGGAACAAGGCGTTATGTAGAATATCTGGATTCAGATCAAAATCGAAGGCGTACCCGAGGGTGAAAGGACCAATAGCCCACCCGCTACCATAACTGAGGAGGAATCCGATGCTATTGCTATTCAATCCATTGGATAAAGATGGTCCGACGGCAAAGGTGCTTCCAGAGCGATTTAATTTTCGTCGCTCCGCTAACGATTCATCCGCTGAGACCTCATTGACTCGGGCGCTCTGAGTTGCCTCGGTGGTGCTGCATACTGCTCTGACCACTCTTTTTGAAAGAGTGTCGAGCTCTTCAAGCTCCCGTCCCTTTAGCTCAGTAGAATTCACCAACTTCCCCTTCGACCATTTTTCCACGGAAAATAAGTAGGCTGCTCCAAATAGAACGAGCTTGGGGCGTAGGATAAATTCAGCCTCACCCTTATTTTCTGCGATTTCTTGGCCGAGTCCTTTTGCCGCCGACACCACAAGCTCACGCACTGCTTGCGGGCTAATCCCATGTGGTAATGGACCCGTTGGTTCTTCGACGAAAACGGTTCCAGCCGCAATAGCGGTGAGTGAAATAGAGAGGACGAAAAGCCAGGCAGGCAGTAAACGTGCTTGCATGCCCTCCTCTTCGGAAAGGTTGGGTTATTTCTAAAATCGTAGAGAATCGCGGGGAGCCAGGTTCAGTTTATTTTCCCTTTAAAAAAATACAAGATTCCCGAGCCGATGAGGATTTTCTTGATTGCGGTTACATTTTGCTCAAGGGTGAGGAAATAGCTGGTTTTTCGTGAGGTTGATGCCGTGAAGATGAGCTCCCCCTGAGAGGCACCTAAGTAATTGAGGCTCACAGCATGATTGGCATCATCTGTGAGCGTATAGGTTCCACCGGGTTTGGATTTGAAGACGGTGGGTTTGCTCGCCCATGCACTGGATAGGTTACTAAGTTTTGGCATGAAGTCGCCCTCCTATCACTATTTAACTCTCACGGAGGGTGCGGATTAGATTCGAGTCTGGATGAGTTGGAGCTTTTGGAGGATTTCTGCGAGGTCGCTTTTATCGGAGTGCGAAAGTTTAACATCCGATTCCCAGAGCCACTCACGTGGGTCGGCCTTGAGATGCTTGGCCAGCGCAAAGATAGTGGAGAGTCGAAGATCCCTGGTTGCTCCAGATTCGAGCTCATTGATGGTGGCAAGCCCAATCCGAGACTTCTTGGCAAGTTGCCGCTGAGATAAGCCCAATGCCTCTCTTGCGGCGGTTAGGCTCTTTGCGATGCACTGCATTGCGCCGGTGAGCCCCTTATCATTGTAAGTTTTTCTGGTTCTAGCCATATCGATCCGCCTTTCTGAGTCTAGTAGCGGATCGACGTGAGTGTGAGTTCGGTACGTCAGTACAATGTTCGGTTAATTAAAGTAGTAAATGGATTAACCCGATAGGGCAGGTAGTCGTGCAATACCATTGGAGCAAGAAATGAATAGGCTAATAATTGCAAGTATGGCTCTTCTGCTTATTGGGTCATCCCCTTCAGCGTTTGGTAAAAGACGAACGAAGGAAGATCCAAAGATTGATTACATGAATGTTCATCAGAGCGCCATCTATCATAATAGAAATTGCTTTATTGAGACGGATTTCAAAACCCAGAATCTCGATCAGCCGAAAGCATTTTTGGAGTCCAATAAGGATTGCAAGGTCAAAGATGATTTCAAGTTCCGTATGATTACTGATAAAACGCTCACGATTACATGCAAGCGCGGTGATGACTATAAATTTTTCCCAACGGTAGAGGAATGTCAGATGGAAAAGGCAAGACATTGAAACGAAGTTTGGAATGGTTAGTCGATACTAATTAATTAAACTGAAGGGGCTATGGGGCAAAAAAGTGGAACAGTAAGATTCATAAGAGGCTCAATAGTGCTGCTCGCGAGTCTTCAGGGTATCAATCTGATTGCTGTTGAAACTATCACATGTCCCGAGGGCGCCCAGCTCAAGGGTGAAGCCCCCCAGGGAGAATATGATTTTACAAAACAGTCAAAACCCAATGGTTACGAGCAGCGGTGTGAACTCCCCGATGGAAAACGTCACGGTAAATGGGTTCAATGGCGTTTCAATTATATAAAAACCGCTGAGGGAGAATATTGGAGGGGAAAGGAAATAGGCATTTGGACAGAGTGGGATAAGAACGGTAAGCAGATCTCCCAAAATACCTATGCATCCAAGGAGGATATTGAGAAGCAATACCAGACCGAAAAGGCTGTGTCCGATAAGAATATTCAAGATCTAAAACTGGCTGGCGCAACAGCGGGGTGTCCATCGGGAACTACGTATACGGAAGAGACAGATAGCTACGGGCGTCCAGAAAAATATTGTAAAATAAAACTTTCGAATGGGGGCTATTCTGCTGTGGGTACAAAGAGAACCTTCTACAACGGGAAAGTGGTGATGGAGCAGAATTTTGACGAAAATGGAAAATTTCATGACAAACATATTAAGGATAACGGGAGCGATAAGCCGATATTCTATTGGCATGGATATGAAGAGGTTTCGGAGAATGAATTTGGCTGTCGGAGCGGGGATCAAGGTAAATGTACAGCAATCGGATTGGATGAACTCAAGAGTGGCAATAAGCCCCTTGCCTTGGAGTTATTCACCAAAATATGCGGCGATGGGTATAAGCCAGCCTGCGAAGCAATGGATAAAATTAAAAAAGAGGAATTACAAGGACAGGTAGCTATCGCACAAGCTAAAGCCAAACAAGCTGAAAGCGAAAGAAAGAGTGGAACAAAAGAATGCAAAGCTGCCAGACAGAAGCGGCTTTACTGCATTGGTGCAACGAATATGCAAACGATGGATAACTTTATGGCCCGTCAGAGAGAGGTCGCCAAAGAAACTGGTTTTATTAAATCTGGGAAGA
>CAZRVZ010000032.1:0-1581 GCA_964603655.1 uncultured Pseudobdellovibrionaceae bacterium
GCCAACATGACCGATCTTTGTTGGTATCCAATTTTCAAGTTCTTTCGCTTCGTGGACGTGTTCAAGGACAAGAGCCATAGTCGCATGGTCTCGCCTGAGGTTGTCGGCCCTTACGGGACCGCCGCAATTTCAAATTCAACCTTCGCGATCTTTTCCCCGTTGAGAAGAGCGGCGTTCTTGAACTGAAGTTTGACGCCCTTACTGAGGACGCTCGTAAGAAAATCGGTGCAGTTTGCTCCCTCACCGGACCACTGAATGAGAATTCGGCCTCCCGAATGGCTGAAGAAGTTATCGGTCAATTCGCACCGACTAAGATCGGGCGAGATGATATTGTCCGCTGTGACTTGAGAGATCTTCAATTGGTCATTCAACTTTGGGGTCGCGGTCACCCCCTTAACTTCGGCACTGAGCAGATTGAAATTTCCAGCCCTAATAACTTTGGTTCCCACCGCGAACTGTCCCTTGATTGCGACCGAGTCGATGGAGGTCGATTGCCAGGGAGGCGCAACCGGCCCACTCTTCGTGGGGGAAGGAGACTTCGGTTCGTCGGGTTCGTTGGATTTCTCGGGCTCTGTTGGCCACGAATTTCCGGTACCTCGCTTCCATGGCGCCGGGGAATCGTCGTGGCCGCAGGCAGAAACGAGTAAGAGGGCAGCGAGAATAAAGCACTTCATGGAAACTCCTGTGTGAGGTGGCGAATATACACTTTTCAGACGGCCCGATCAAGGCGCAATAATTGTCACTTTGCTCACGACTCGGCTCCAAATTCAGTAAATCGAAAAATATCATCCATTTCTAGCTTCTATCAGTTTCTTTTTTACGACTTAAAGCGGAAACTCGAGAAACACAAAATTTACTACAATGAAGCCCGCGTCCACTATAGTCTGAACGGCAAAACGCCTGTTTCGGTTTCGAAGAATATTTTGAAACACTGCCCCGTTAAAGATTTATCCTGGAAAAGTTATTGCTCAGGTCTCTACTATGTTCCCATCGCCGCGTGATCGGCGTTTTTGGGAGCCACACCCAGTAAGCCGCATCCGATTACCATCCCGTCTCACCCACTCAATTGTCAGCTCCGCAATAGGCGAATGGACCGCCTTCAATTCGATGAACTCGGGTGGCTTTTGCCGCGGTCGCTCCGCTGTCAGCCGCCTCTTTGCCGGCTGACAATTGCGCCGCCACTTTCTCACTGTGCCAGCGTTAAGCCCCAACTCTCGCGCCAACTCATCGATCGTATGACCATCCAAAAGCGCAAGCGCCCTACCTCTCATTTTCTCCGGAATATGATAGCCAGTCCCACGACCGTGTTTACCTTGCCACTGGCGAAAGGTTCTCTTTACCGCAGAAAGTCGATTCGTACCCATAGATGCCCTCCTTTTGGACACCCTCAGAAAACCATACTGGTACGACGCAAAACAATCATCCTTGCCGTAAACTCACATGCCAAGCTCATTACGGAGATGATCAAGAGTTCGTACGACCCTCGGGAGGCCCTCCGGTCGGCCCATGAGCAGTTTCCGATCTACAAGCATCTCATAGTGACAGATAAGGATGGAAAGATCATCGATATGAGCCCGTTTG
>CAZRVZ010000033.1:0-14240 GCA_964603655.1 uncultured Pseudobdellovibrionaceae bacterium
ATGAGACCAAAACCAGTAATAATCTGCTGAATGTGTTCATAAATCCCTCCGTTTTAATAAGTGTTACGACGCTCTAGAACGCCTGTGACAAGTCCACTCACTATCTATCGGTAGATTTCTCGCTGGCGTTCTCGATATGACGTGTGGATGGGATTAAGATCGCATTAAGCCCATGCCCATTTTAACCCGCTAATAGCATAAGGTACTTAAATTAATGGCTATTTTATGATTTTGTTCTAAATCCAATGAGGCGTCACAAGTGCTCTCGCTGATCGTAATAACTAGTGAAAGGGGCGCCGTTGTGAAGAGGGCCGAAAAAACCTGGTTTCCAGCAAAAATGCTCATCCTGCTCTTTCTCATGATGGGGTTGGATGTCTATGCTCATTCTAACCACGCATCGCAAAATCGGTTCCTCAAAAGTATTGGTGGCCCTCAAAGCGCCGATACAAATGAAGGCATGGTTGAAACGGTAAGCCACGTACCCCCTTGTCAGCACAGTCCTGAGAATTCCGACTGCAATCGGTGTCCTTCGGGAAATGGTTGCCATCTTTACATTGCCATCGCCCCTCACGGAAGGAATGTAGAAGGTCCCATACAATGGGGACGGACTGGTCCAGGGAATGCAGCGCCTCCTAAAGCTATTTCGGTTGAACCCGCTTTAAGGCCCCCTATCATCGAATCACGAGAGAACTTTCGAACTAAAAACAATTAACATTCGTCCGGATTCCGGGCGAATAATGAAAGGGAAATATCATGAAAACTCTCAAACTAACGGTATTCATAGCGATAACGGTTACCTTCGGCGTGCTCAATGCTAACCCGGAATACTCAAGGCCTGAGGTTGGCCCAGTCACAGTTAGCGCCTCTGTTTCTGAGCAACGCCGATGTTGCACCCCATGCCCGTCCGCAAATTCAGTGGACGAGGAGAAAAAAAACCAGCCACAGGGCCGCGTCTTGGAATGGTCGGGAAGGGATCGCTAAGTGTTAAAAGAGCGCCAGTAAGAAGTACTGGTCACGGCCGCGGGCCCAATGGGGGGTCCGCGGCTTTCCTTACTAATCAGTAACCCCGTGGTCCCGAAAAAAAACAACATGCACGACAACATGCACGATAAAGATTATCTTGCAGAAGTTCGATGGAGAATCAATAAGGGCCACTTAAAAGGAGTGAGACGTGTTCGATCGGATTATCAAATTTTCTCTCAGAAACCGGCTCTTGGTTATCTGTGTTGCGGCATTTTCTCTCGCTTATGGCGGATGGATCATCATCCATCTGCCCGTTGACGTCTTTCCGGATCTGAACCGGCCCACGGTAAACGTCATGACCGAGGCCGGAGGGCTTGCTCCGGAAGAGGTTGAAACGCTCGTTACCTTGCCGATTGAGGTCGCGGTCAACGGGACCCCGGGATTAGAGAGAATCCGTTCGAGCTCCGGAGTCGGCCTTTCGGTTATCTATTTAGAGTTTGCTTGGGGAACGGACATCTTTCGAAATCGCCAACTCGTTGCTGAAAAACTGACCCTTGTTAAGGAGCAACTCCCGAAAGAGGTGACGCCGGTTATGGGCCCCATCTCTTCAATCATGGGAGAGATTCAACTTGTCGGACTTTCTTCAGAAGATCCCAAAATCACGCCTATGGATCTAAGAACCATCGCGGACTGGACAATTCGTCCTCGCCTTCTGGGCATTCGGGGAGTCGCCCAGGTCATCCCTATCGGTGGTGGGGTTCGCCAGTACCAGATTCTCATCTCCTCGGAAGCGCTTCGCAAAAGAAATATCGGTCTTGACGACGTTCGGCATAATCTTGGGGACTTAAGTAAAAACACGACCGGTGGATTCATTGACTTGGAAAATAAAGAGTTTCTCATTCGCAACATTGGGCGCGTAAAATCCATAGAGGACATCGAGAATTCTGTGGTGGGCCAATTTCAAGGTAGCCCAGTACTCGTAAAGGATGTTGCCACCGTCCAATTCGGGTCGCAGATTAAACGAGGTGACGGCAGCGTTAATGGCTCTCCGGCGGTCATCATCAGTGTCCAAAAACAGCCGGGTGCCTCAACGATTGATCTCACAAAAATAATCGATAAAACCCTTGCTGAAATTCAGACCACTCTCCCCAAAGGGGTAATACTCAATGGGGAACTCTTTAGACAGGCTAATTTCATTGAAAACGCGGTCCATAATGTTCAAGAGGCACTGCGAGATGGTGGCATTCTGGTTGCCATCATCCTGTTCCTGTTTTTACTCAATTTCAGAACGACGGTTATTACTCTTACGGCTATTCCACTCTCATTCGTTCTGACGGGGATTGTCTTTAAATTTTTCGGCATGGAGATCAACACGATGACGCTGGGGGGACTCGCAGTCGCTATCGGCGAACTGGTGGACGACGCTATCGTGGATGTCGAAAACGTGTTTAGAAGACTGAAACAGAATCGTCATCTTCCAAACCCAAAGCCACCCCTTCGGGTTATCTATGAAGCGAGCAGTGAAGTTAGAAACTCCATCGTCTTTGCAACAATTATCGTGGTGCTCGTGTTCCTGCCGTTATTCGCCATGGGAGGACTGGAAGGACGTTTTTTTGCCCCACTCGGGATTTCCTATATTGTCTCATTGGTTGCATCTCTGATTGTTTCTCTGACGGTCACGCCCGCGCTTTGCGCTTACCTTCTCCCTAAAATGAAGGCAATGGAACACAAGGAGGACGGCTTTCTTGTGCGATTCCTGAAGCGGTGGGATGAGAAAATCCTGAAGCAGGCCATTACCCACCCAAACACCATCATCACGTGTGTGTCCCTCCTTTTCTTGGCGAGTCTGACCACAATTCCCTTCATGGGAAAAGAATTCATGCCCAGGTTTAATGAAGGAACCGCTGTCTATAACGTTCTTCTACCACCGGGTGTTTCCCTGGCTGAGTCCAATCGAGTCGGAACTGAAGCTGAAAAGATCATGCTTCATACAGCGGAGGTAAAATCGGTCAGCCGAAGAACAGGAAGAGCGGAGCTTGATGAACACGCAGAAGGAGTTCATTACTCAGAAATCGACGTGGACTTTAAGCCAGGTGGTCGGCCTAGAGATAGGGTGATGGAAGAGATTCGAGACAATCTTGTCAAAGGACTTCCTGGAACCTCGGTTGGCGCGGGTCAGCCCATCTCTCACCGTCTCGATCACCTCCTGTCTGGCGTGCGAGCACAGATTGCCATCAAGGTGTTCGGAAACGAAATGGAAATGTTGCGAACATTGGCATCGCAGGTTCATAGCTCCATAAAGAATGTCAACGGGGTCGTTGATTTGCAGATTGAGCCACAGGTTCTCATCCCGCAGGTGAAGATTCAAATCTTAAGAGACGAAGCGAAAAACTATAATATCGTTGTGGGCGATCTGGCTGAGCAACTAGAGGTCGCACTTCAAGGCCACGTGACGGCGCAAGTATTGGAAGGTCAACGCATCTACAATGTATTTATGAGATTTGACGAGGAGTCTAGAGGGGACCTCGACAAGATCAGTAGAACTATCGTCAAGGTTATGCCTGATGGAACGAAAATTTATTTAGATAAGATAGCGGATGTCTTCGAATCAGAGGGTCCGAATGTCATCAACCGCGAGAACATGCAGCGTCGAATGGTCATTCAAGCCAATAGCTCAGGCCGCGATTTAAATAGCCTCATCGCAGAAATTCAAGAAAATATTGCAAAGAATGTGAAGCTACCGGAAGGCTACTATATTTCCTATGGTGGCCAATTTGAAAGCCAGCAGAAAGCCAGTCGCCTCATGGTGGTCTTGGGAGCGCTTTCCATACTCGGGGTCTTTCTGGTCCTTTTCGCTCACTTTCAATCTACGTTCATTGCCATCCAAATAATGCTCAATATTCCCATGGCACTGATTGGAAGTGTGATTGCCATCTATCTCTCCGATCGGATTCTTTCCATTGCCTCCATGGTGGCCTTTGTTACTCTGTGTGGAATCGCTTCTCGAAACGGTATAATGATGATCTCCCATTACCTGCACCTTATGCTTCATGAGGGTGAAAAATTCGGTAAAGAGATGGTGATTCGCGGTTCATTAGAGCGGCTGGTACCGGTGCTCATGACGGCATTGACGGCCGTTTTGGGACTCCTTCCTCTTGTTTTATCCAAGGGCCAACCTGGGAAGGAAATTTTACACCCTGTAGCTGTGGTTATTGTGGGGGGGCTCTTAAGTTCGACGCTGTTGGATATGTGGGTCACTCCGGCCATTTTTTTCAAATTCGGCAAAGCTTCAGCTGAAAAGTACCTGAAGCTTCACCAAAAAACCGATAAGGACGAGTTCGGTGAGCTCGCCTGAAATAACGATAGGGAGATCCAAGATGAAAAACGTCACGACAAGCGTTCTACTGAGCCTGTTTCTAGCCATTTCTAGCTCTGCCCATGAGGGGCATGATAGTCCTGGGGCGTTACCAGCTGCGCCCCATGGCGGTAAGGTCAAAGAAGCGATGGTAAAGGGCGGCAAAAAGAGCGCTGCAGAACTGTTCTTTGAAGTGACTTTTGAGAATAAAAAACTCACCGTTTATCCACTCGTACTTGCCATCGATAGCAAAGACTTTGAACCGGCTCCCAAAGCCGAAGTGGGCAAGGTTGTAATTCGCGTGAAAGCCAAATCGGGCGAGACAAAGTTGAGTCTCAAACCAACTGCTAATGCTCTTGAATCGTCCTTCGACTCAAAGGGCTTGAACTGGTTTGATGTTTACATTTCTGCCGTTCACAAGGACGAGCCCAAAGAGGCAAAGATTCATTTCGAGTTTAACTGATGCTACGCACGCTCATAATTCTCAGCATTCTCATTTCCCAGCCGGGGGGAGTCGAGGCCGAGGTGAGTTCCGGAACCTCTCTGGAAGAGGCGGTGCGTTTTGCTGTACACAATAACTTCGAAGTGGCCTCTCTAAAAAGAGCGCTCGAAGAGGTAACGGCACAACGCGCGCGAATTAACTCTCGGTTTTTTCCCACCCTTGGAATTGCCGGTGGTGTGGATAGTGAAATCGCAAACGAAAGAGAGGTGGGCGGTGTCGGCTACCTCTACGGAAACCTGAACCTCTTTCGTGGGTTCGAGGATTCCTACAGGACCAGTATAAGCGACCTCGAGGTGGATAAAGCGAAAATCCGTCTCGCGCGGCTCGAATTTCGGGTGGGTCTCGATGTAGAACAGCAGTTTAACCGCTACCTCTTTACCAAACTGGGTATCGACCTCAAGCGAAAGGCCTGGGAGGTAAACGAAGATCAGAAAAAGTTGGCTCGAAAGCGGCAGGAGTCGGGACTAGTCGTCGATTCGGACATGATGGAATTCGACTTACGAGACTCGCTTATTCAATCCGATATAGCCTCTCTCGAACAGGAACTCGAGGCCGCGCGAGTCGGATTGAAGCGACTCCTGGGTGAAGAGATGGGGGCAAAAGTTGAACCGGTTGGAGATCTGAAACACTGGCATCTGAAAAATAGTCTCCCCGAGATTATCAAGCGCGTTCAAGCACAGAGTGAATTGACGCTCATTGCCCAAAAAGACCTGGCCATTGTCGAGTATGAGTTGAAGTTGTCCGGATCGAAATGGCTGCCGGAGATGGATATCGAAACGAAGGCGGGTTATCTGCCCCTGGAACTGCGCCCCAAGGAAGGCCGCGGGGCATCGTTTAGGGGAATGTTACTGGCCAAATTCGATCTTTTCTCAGGCTTCGAAACGGTGAACCAGAAACGGGAAATCGAGGCGAAAAGGCTAAAACTCGAAGCCCAATTGAAGAACATTACGTTGACCATTGCAAGTGAAGTAGAGACTTTGTTTCGAAAAATCAAAGCCATCGAAGCTCGGGTTCATCTGGAAGAACTCAATGAGGCGCGGGCAAACAAATACCACAAAGCCATTATATCAGAGTACAAGAAGGGAGTGAGAAATTCGGCCGATGTGCGACTTGCTGCCGAGGTTCTGCTTGACGCGAGTCTCAGGCGACAAACCTTCAAGTATGATTTTTTCACCCATAAGATTGAGCTCGAACGGATTCTGGGTGAACGAATGCAGATTGAAGCCATGCCAGAAAAGGTAACCAATCTTCAGGAGGATCACGAGTTTCTGAAAAAAGTGCAGAAGCCTTCCAAGAGTCCGCGGTAGAACGAGCCCCAAATCTCCTTGTTTTACAACGTTGACTTATATGGGATACCCCCAGTATCCTATCAATTGGTCGTAGTGGAGAAGAACAAACCGTTATTCCTGAAGGAGGGACACAGAGTGATTTCAGCACATAACACGCGGAAAGCTGCGGGCGGAAAGAGGGGTCTTCCGACAAAGAAAGGCCCGATGCCGTCTCATGCCGATCAGCTGAGTAACCTCAATCGCATCGAAGGACAGATTCGTGGCATTTCCAAGATGATTGAGGAGGGACGGTATTGTCTCGATATTTTAAATCAATGCCGGTCGGTCCATGCGGCTTTGACGAGCATTGAAAAGAAGATTTTTCGGCGTTTCCTCGATACCTGTGTCAAAGATGCCTTTCGGACGAGTACAAACGGTGAAACTGGTCCGATGATTGATGAGATCGTGGAATTGCTTGATCGGAAATGAGCCGTGCCTCGGTCGTGAGGAGTGCCCTTGCCAAAGATGAGGTTTGTTCCAAGTGATGTTGAGGTTACCGTCGGAGAAAATGAATCGGTACTTTCGGTGGCACAACGATCGGGACTCACGGATGTTGAGTGTTGCGGAATGAATCCTCTGTGCGGAAAATGTAAATTCTCCATCATCGATGGGGAACACGGGCTGTCCGAAATGCGAAAGGCGGAGTTGGAATATTGCCGAGCGAATGGATTTCTTGCCTACCAGCGGCTGGGTTGTCTGGCCAGGGTCTCTGGCGATCTTTGGGTCGAGTTGGAACATTATACTTTAAGGAGGTAAAGAAACATGGCAAAAGGTAAACTGGGAATCGTAGGTGCGTTCACCCTGGGTTTTGGGCTGGGAGCCGCTGCTTCAAAATGGTGGCCGGTCATCCGAGAGAAAGCGGGACCGTTGGGGAAGGAGCTTCTCGCAAAAGGTATGGATGTGGCAGACAAGGCCAAGGATGTTTTCTGGGAGAAGAGCGAAAAGTTCGCTGATGTGATAGCCGAAATTAAAGAGGAGCAGGAGGACGAGGTCAAAGATAAGGCGAAGGGAAAAAAGAGGCCCAAGCTTGAACCCGTCGATAGTGATGCTTGAAGCGCCGTGAACACAGTACGCAGTGCTAGCGAAATAGTTATTTTAAGGAGATTTCCGGGATACCTGCGCCTTCACATTCCACCTCTCATCTATACCGGCAAGGCGGCATACCTCTTGGAAAAGGCGCTCCTAGCGATGGATGGTATACGAAAAGTCTCGATTCAAAAGCAGCTTGGCAAGCTTTCCATCCACTTCGACGAAGTGTTGACTCAAGAACGTGCGGTTCTATTGGTTGTCAATGAAGTGGCTACACCTTTACTTCGTGGCGATGAGCAGCCTCTGTACGAGAAAACCCTCGCAGAGGTGGAAAACGTGGAGCGAAAACTCATAGCCAGAAAAGTGGTGGTCGCCGCCATTTTGGCCTATCTGCTCAAGGTCCATTGGCGCCTTCTTAGCCGCAAATGGATACAGGATCCGGTTGTTCACTGGCCCAAACTCGTCAGTATCGCGGCCATCCTTTATATTCATCGTAAACATATAAAAGGGGCGGTTACCATTGCATAACTCGTCAAAAACAAAGCGACCTCACTTTGAAATTCGCCACGAACTCACCCGACGAATTCGATTTTGTGTGCCGTTGATCCGTAACAATTTCGTTAAGGCACAGCTTCTGAGATCAATTCTGGCGAAAACTAAGGTGTTTTCGATGGTTGACGTGGCCCCGCACACGGGCAGTGTGGTCATTCATTTCAACCCTAAAACCATTCACAGATATTGCGTTATCGAAAGATTGGGCCAGGCAGTTCTCCGGTTGAAAGTAAACGGTAAGGTGATCAGGCTCTTTCAAAATCAAATGGAAGCCCAAGCTCTCAGTGCATTAGCGGAGAATGTGGTGCAGAAAGAAATGATCCCTGGCGAGGTGACGATTTCCATTGAGGGAATGACCTGCGCGAGTTGCGCTCAGCGGATCGAGAAAAAATTGAAGGCGCTCTCCGGAGTGGAATCGGTAGCGGTTAACTTCGCAACCAAGAAGGCCCTGGTAAAAGGTCATGTTACCTTTGTCGAAATTTTAGCAGCCATTGAGATGGCCGGATATAAAGCGTTGAAGCCGGAGACTTGGGAAGGTCGCTCGCAGTCTAAAGAACTGCTGTTAAAAGTCGAGGGGATGACCTGTAGCAGTTGTGCGAGAAGAGTTGAAGCCGCCTTGAGAAAGGTCAAGGGCGTCACCGAAGCTTCTGTGAATTTTGCCTCGGAGAAAGCGATCGTTTCAGGCACCGCTTCGTTTGACACGCTCCAAAATGAGGTTAAGGCCGCAGGATATCAAGTATCACTTATTGGAACGAAGGGTTCCCAATACACGGAGCTCATTCAGAAGGAGAAGGAGAAACTACGGCGGCTCAAAAGAAAGCTTATCTTATCCGCGATACTCAGCACACCGATCGCTGCGATTTCCATGTTCATGCTGATGTTTCCAGGGCACGGAGTTGTCCAGCTCCTCTTGACGATTCCTGTGATGTGGGCGGGAAGAGATTTCTTTAAAGTAGCATGGAAGCTTGCAAAGATTCGTGCGGCGAACATGGACACTCTGATAGCGATAGGCACCGGTTCGGCGTTTGCTTATAGTATTTTTGAACTCTTTTCTGGGGCGGATCACTTCTACTTTGAGGTCGCGGCTCTCATCATTACGCTCATCCTTCTGGGAAAATACTTGGAAGAGAAGGCCAAGGGTCAGGCCAATGATGCCATTCGAAAATTGATGAATCTTCAGCCCAAAATGGCCCGTGTAGTCCGAGATGGTAATGAGATAGAACTTCCCGCGTCAGAACTTATTGTAGGCGATATCATCGTCGTTCGACCCGGAGAAAGCATTCCAGTGGATGGCCGAGTGGTTGAGGGGTTGAGCACCGTTAATGAAGCAATGATTACGGGTGAGAGTATTCCCGTCAATAAGACGGTGGGTGACTCTGTTATCGGCGCCACATTGAATATGAATGGCCGAATCTTGGTGCAAGCCGAGAAGGTGGGTGCCGATACCATGCTTGCCAAGATCATTCGAATGGTGGAGGACGCACAAGGGTCGAAAGCTCCCATTCAAAGACTTGCCGATGTTGTCAGCGGAAAATTCGTTCCCGCCGTTCTGGTGATTGCCGGAGCAACTTTCGCGGGGTGGCTTTTCACGGGGAGCACATTCGTGGCGGCGATGCTCCCAACAGTAGCAGTACTGGTGATCGCCTGTCCGTGCGCCTTGGGTCTGGCCACTCCGACCGCGATTATGGCCGGTACTGGAAAAGCCGCCGAGCACGGGATACTTATCAAGAACGCTGAGAGCCTGGAACTTGCTCACAAGATAAATGTTCTCATCTTCGATAAAACCGGAACATTAACTCGAGGCACTCCAGAGGTCACCGATATTGTCAATTTGGGGAGTCTAAGTGAAGAGCATCTCATGTCACTCATTGCGTCGGCAGAGCGCTACTCCGAGCACCCGTTGGGTGACGCCATCGTACGGTACGCTAAGAATAAGGGCTATCATTTCCAGGAAACTTTAGATTTCGACAGCGTCACCGGACAAGGGGTTATTGCCAAAATAAACAACATCTCTATCGTGGTTGGAAATCCCAAACTCGTGAATAGCCATGCTCGCGATTTGGCGAGCCATCAAGAGAAGGCCTTAGAACTTCAGAAGAAGGGAAAGACCGCAGTTTATGCCGCAATTGACGGAGAGCTTGCCGCCATCATCGGCATCGCTGACACGCTTAAGGAGAGCTCGAAGCTTGCTATCAAAAAGTTAGCTGGAATGGGAATAAAGCTTGTCATGGCAACCGGTGACAACCCTACCACCGCAAGGGCGATTGCCGATCAGTTGGGAATCCAGCATGTGCTCGCGGAAAGTTCTCCGGAAGCCAAGGCCGACGAGGTTGCGAGATTGCAAAAGGCCGGAATGATTGTGGGGATGGTGGGTGACGGGATCAACGATGCGCCGGCGCTTGCTCGAGCGGACGTCAGTTTTGCCATCGGAACGGGAACGGATATCGCCATGGAGGCTGCCGCAGTTACCTTAATTAAGGGCGATATCATGAAGGTGGCCGATAGCATTGACCTGAGCCGACAGACGCTCAAAGTAATAAAACAGAATCTTTTTTGGGCTTTTCTGTATAACGCGCTTGGCATACCTGTCGCCGCTCTTGGGCTTCTCAGCCCCATGATAGCCAGTGGTGCCATGGCATTTAGTTCCGTTTCCGTGGTAACGAATGCACTTCGATTGAAAAGATATGAACCCTTTGGTCACGAGACCGGAAAGGGAAAGCGCGGATATATGGATTTCTTTGATATCGAGAGGTTTGGGTTCTTAAGAATGAATAGTAAGAGATTGAAAACTGATGATGGAAAACCGACTCATTCCCTCTGATCCAAAAACGAAACAGATCGTGTTTTTCCTCTTTCACGGAACGACTGTGGTCCTTGTTGTTTCGAGTATTTGGCTCTCTTTTCTCCTCAGGAATGAGAACCGATTTGATCTTGTGATGATACAGCTATTTATTTATGGGACTTTATCCAGCCTTATAGGGGCGAAGGCAGGCGGCTACTTAGGCGCGATTATTGAGGAGGATGCCTGCTCGCGATTTGATATGGGGGTGCTTTCCGCCATGGGGTCTTTCGTGGGGGCTACCATCTTCACACTTATCGGGACCGCGCTGGCGGGACTTTATTTGTTGTATCCCATTCACTGGATCTCTTGGGTTTTGGGGGGATGTTTGATCGTCTTTGTTAACTGCTGCCTTCAGAAACGGATCTTGATTCACCGTCTGTCACCTATTGATTGCTGTGGAAACCGGCTCGGCATTGACGGCAAACCTATTTTAAACCAGCCCATGAAAATGAAAAACAAGCTCGCTATTGTTCTAGTGGTTACGTTGTTGATCGAAGTGCTCTTAACACTTCTAATGGTGATGATCATGAGGCGGGATCTCGCCAATAATTCTATGCTAGGTGGCATGATGTATGGGATGGGCGGCGGCATGTTGGGTGGAATGGTCGGGGGCTGGCTCGCTGGTCTCTTAGATGAACACACAGGCGAGCCGGAGCACGACAATCCCATCATGGTCTGTGCCATGGCATTGATGGCAGGAATGATGGGGGCGATGCCGGCCGCCATGATTGGGGGGATGATGGCCTTGATGGGTGCGCTAACTATTATTCCGACCGTTCTCTCGGGCATGGCTCTATTTTTTCTTTGTTATTTCTGGATGTTCAAGCCGGAGTTCAACCTTCAATGGACCTCTCGGAAAGGGAAAATATGAAAAAGTGGTTAGCTCTAATCCTCCTGGGAATAGGTGCCGGAGCGCTTTACGGGATTGTTCAGCAAAGAAGTCTGGAGAGAATTAATCGGCGAGTGCCAGTGGTGAAGGAAGAATAGTGCTTCGTTACACTCAAGACATCCACACCGTGTTAAGCCGGCTCAGGGACCATTCCTTGCTCCAAATCGATAGCACCTGTGCCAGAAAATTTGATATCTCATGCGATGACGATGTGGCCCTCTCATTTTTACACAAGGTCACATCTTATGCCCCGCTGACCGACGAAATCCACAATCGCCTCACTGTAGTCGCGAATACAGAGCCCAATAAGGATCATCCTTCCTGGCTTGGAACTCAAAACGGATACGAGATTCATTTCTATTACCCCGCTTTCCGCAATGCACACACACTCGCATTTACATTCTTCCATGAATACGCTCACTGGATTGGGCAACATTTATTAGCGAAAGCAACGTGGGATCTTTATCTTGAAATAACGGCGGGCCTTGATAGCTCTCTTGTCTGGGAGAGCTTTGCGAATGACTTTGCTTGGTTTTGCACCAATCGTGATTATCTATCATTGGTGCGCCCAGCGGTGAGCTCTTTTTTTGGTGAGAGATTGGAACTGATGGATCGGGGGAAGAATGGCAAATAAAGCGTTGATTAAGAGCAGTATGATGGGGGCATGCCTGTCCATGATTATCGGTTGTGGGGTCAGGGACCGCGCGCCAACGAACGGTATTGTATCTCCTGTGGCCTCCGGCAATCTTCCGGCCGGGGTATGGACCACGAAAGAGAAAAAATTTCTGGTACGGCCCTCCACGGCTGGATTTGGGGTGGGTGAGCAAACGGTTGTTTACAAAATAGTAACGAGCCAAATTGACGTGGTCACCTCTTCCGATTTTTCGATAGAGGTGAAATATGGAATGCCGGCGATGCCACAAATGCCCGTGACACCTGTGAAGATTGATTTTACAAAACCGGGAGAAATTCAGGTCGTTTACGATATTTCAATGGGGGGTGACTGGGAGTGCAATATCCTTTTTTTAAAAAACGGCGCCGAAATAGATAGGCTCACCTACTCATTCAATGTCCCTGATTAATCCAATGCGATTCACGATGATCCTGATTTTATTTGTTCCACAGTTTGCCTTGGGGGGGGCCTGCTGCCTGGACGGCGGGCCGAAGAGCTTTATTCAACTCAAGGATCTGGAATCCTACCAGGTTGGGGTCTCGACATCATTGCGTGACACCTATGGTCGATACGATGCATACGGGGCTTTGATTCGTGCGGAGAAATTTCAGACCCATACGCTCTCTTTGGGAGCGGGGATGAAAATACTCGATGGACTTGATGGCACATTGACTCTGCCACTGGTCTATCAGGTCAAAGGAACCGGAAGCGGCGATAGGGAACGGGCAGATATGGGTGATAGTGTAGTGGGCGGCCGTTGGCTTCTTTTAAGAAGTCTATTTCGCGATGAATGGTACCCGTCGATCTATTTCACGGCGGGTCTAAAGATGCCCACGGGCAGCGTTGAGAGTCTGTCTGATGGGGTGCTGCAGCCGGGCACCGGAAACGGAGTTTGGGAGCCGCATGCAGGCTTTGCATTTCAGAAAGATTATCACTGGGCGGTTCTTGGATTGAGCGCTACTTATACGAACCGACTTCAACGTTCGGTCTCCTCATCGATTTCTGAGGCGCCCAGTACGGTTAAGGAGGGCGATCGCATCGATTTACTTGAATCGGCCACGTTGCCGCTCTCCCCTAGACTGAGCCTCTCCTTCGGTTCCGCGCAATCTTGGGAGTTGGGGCGTGAGATCGATGGTAAAGGTGTTGCGGATTCATCGACGCGCGTGGTGAGCGCGTTTGTAACGTCCCAATATTTCCTATCTCGGTTTTGGTCGATATCTGCTGGTTGGGACTTCGCGATTCCGATTGAAAAACTCGGCGTTAATAGCCCGGCTAACCGGACGTTAACGGTCATGACGAGCTATGCGTTTTTTTAAACAAATATTATTGTACCTTCCGGCGTGCCTAGCGCTCAATTCTTGTCGCAATCCGCTCATAAGTCATCTCGATACTCTGAAAAGGAGCCCATCAATTCTAGCGGCCACTCCTTTTGACTGCAGTTTAACGTACGGCAAGGTCTTCACATCTTATGAATCCATTCGAGCTACTTTGGCCACAGATAATTTGGAAGGACTGGGCGCAATGAAAAGCGTTTTGGCTATCGATCTGAAAGAGGCGCAAAAAGTGGCAAATGCTTCCGACAAAACAATTCTTGAGAAGGCACTCGATGCGCTTCTAAGACCGTCTTATGATAATCGGAATGTCTTTTCCAGAGTAAGTGAACAGGTGGTGGAGCTTTATAAGAGATCAGGGTCTCATTCGCTCGACCTTTACTACTGTCCGATGGCCAAGGGATATGCGTATTGGCTTCAGCCGAAAGGGGAGCCAATTGGGAACCCCTACATGGGGTCGAAAATGGTGAGCTGTGGTGCGAAAATCTAGCCTTCAAAGTATTTGATGGCCCGCTGGGCTGTTCTTTTTGTAGACCGATACCCATGAAACGCATTGATTGGAGCTCCGACGAAGAAACGGACGGTTTTTCCGGAGCCCTCAACGGCTATTCCCATGCCCCTTCCTAGTCCATGGAGTAAAAAGTGGGCAAGGCCTCTGGAAAGCGAGATGACAGCAAGTTTTTCGACGAGCTTCTTGAGTGTTAATTTCACACCGATTATTTTTGCTCGTGATTTTATTTCCTCAAAATCGGAAAGACCTACCAACCAAAACACAC
>CAZRVZ010000034.1:0-17700 GCA_964603655.1 uncultured Pseudobdellovibrionaceae bacterium
ACCGTGATGCCGTCTGCAGGCCCCGATCCGGCGATAAATCCCGATCCCGAGACAACGATGCGAGTACCGCCGAGAAGCCCTCCACTTTGTGGCGATAGCGTCGACACGACGGCCGACGGGTTTAAGACGTTAAATGTGCGCTCGCCGCGCGTAAGGCTCCCGAGTGTCGCCGTCACCGGTAGCGAACCGGCGACTGTCCCTTTCAGATAATAGTTAACCCGGGCCTCGCCGGCTAGAATCTCAACGGTGGAGTTCGTGCAGTGCTTATCCGAAAATACGTTGCCGCCGGTGCTACTAAACGTAATGGGTGTATTTTCCGTAACAGCGGCATCATTTCCAGAACTGTCCTGGTGATGGAGCTGATAGGGACCCGTGCAGATGCCCTTTACAATCGTCGTCGTTCCCAGCGGATTGAGCACGAGCTTTGCCGGCGGGCCAGGATTTACAACAATGGTGGCACTTCCCGCGGTGCCGCCGATTAAGTCGGTTGCGAAGAGTTGCAGGGTCGCAGGCAACAGGCTCTTAAAGAACAAATTTCTGGGATTGGCTCCGACGTTTAGGGTAAATACGGTGACACCGGCAGCCGTGCAGGCAGAGTCGTCAAAGAAGACCGCGGGGTTTACGCCATTAGTGGATAGGACAACCTGTATCGGACCGAAAATTGCCAGTTGATTCGTCGTTGCATCGACGCTGCCCACGCTGATTGCCCGACACTCCCCGGCTCCTATGGGGGTTGCCGCCTGGATGGCCAATTTGACGGCGGGCAGGGGCAGTACCGTGACCGTGCGAGTGGCTCCGGTGAACCCGGTGCGATCCACGACTATATTCATGTCGCCGATTTGCGAACCCTTGAAATAGAAAGGGTTACTACTCCCCTGCCCCGCTCCGATCGAAACCTGATCGACGCTCGCCGTGCAATTACTATTGGTTGAAAACAAACCGGCCCGCGTGGCCGTCAGGAGCAAGGTAAGGATGCTTCCCGTGGTGGTTTTATTGCCGAATCTATCCGTGAGAGACACGGAGATCGGGACCGAGCAAGAGTCGCGGACTACGGAGTTGGGCGTGGCTGAAAACTCTAGCATGGCGGGGCCCGCGCTACGCACAACGAAACTGCGATTGCCCGTGGTGGCCGTTAGTGCATGAGTCACCGTAATCGTAGTCGATTGGGCTAGAGTCCCCTGAAAATAAAAATCCACGCGTGAGGTGTTTCTGAGCAAGCTCGCTTGAGAAATCGAAGTGGCGCACTGGTTGTCGGAAAAAAAGACCCCTCCACCTACCGTGGAACTCAGTGACAGCGCGATGTCACTGGGGGCCGCGTTCTTCGGATTTTCAGAATTGTCCTGACTCGACACCGTAATCAGAGTGCAAGCGCCTGCCACTGGGTTGGAAACGGTACTCGTTACAACCAGTCGGTCGGGACTGCCCTCGGGGTCCTTTACCGTGACGGTGCTCGTCGCTTCGGTAAGTGTGTCAGAATTAGCGGCGAGAATCGCCTGACCCTTTGCGCTAACCTTGAAATAGAATGTAGTCGACGATGCGGCGGCCGCAATCGAAACCGAAGGTATCGCAATCGCGCACATCGTGTCGCCGGGACCATAAAAGGTGGTAACTGGTAGGATGGGTTCACCGACGTTTGTGCTCGTCAAACTCACGGTTGTCGCGGCTGCGGCGATCGCACGGTTTGAAAACTCATCTTTGAGTTCGACGGTCACGGCGCCACTGCACGTTCCGTAGACAATACTACTGGGGGCATTTATCAGCGATAATTTCTTCGGCGCGGCAGCGGCGACGACACCGGCGTACGTGCCGTCCAGGAAACCCGAGGACCTTCCGATGAGCGTGAAGGCGGCCGACGTCGCCTCTGCCTTGAAATAAAAATTGGTGTTGGTGCCATCCGCCGGCACGACGACAGTGCCGCCCGCGACACCCACCCCGCAGTTGCTATCGGAAAAAAGCGCGCCATTGGACCCATCGATGAAAATCTGGATCTCCGTAGCGGCGCGTACCGTTAATGGCGTTAAATCCGCCGCCAGAGTCTTGGCATTTAACGCAGCACAGAGTCCCGCGGTGATGTTCCCGACGGGTCCGGTGAGAGCTATTTTTGGCGGCGTTCCGGCGAACACTCTTATCGTTTCCGCGCCATCCTCAACGGCTGAAGTGAACACATCGAAATTCAGAGATACGATCGTATCGCTCGGAATCGTCGGTACATAGAGAAACACACTGAAACTCCCAGCCCCCGCCGGGATCGTTTTTTCGGTAACCTTTGTCGTACAGGTTCCCGTAGAATATAGAAACGTGCCGTTCACGCCGAACGCTGCGAGTTTGACGCTCACGTCGTTACTAGAAATAGTCGCCGCTGCGCCCGCATCCACTAATTGTGATTTCACCTCCACGCACTGGTTCTGCGCGATGGACGTAGACGTGGTCAGCTTCAGCTTTGCCGGTGAGCCGGGCAAAATTGTTAATGACAGCGACGCGGGAGCTACATCGGACCCGATAACCACCAACGTAAGTTGCGCTGTCGATCTCGAAAAATTCAGGTAAAACTTGGCCACACCCGCGCCGGCTACACCGGCTACAATGGATCCGCCGCCCGCCCCACTCTTACACTCGGCATCCGTGAAAATCTCATTCAAAGCCGGTCCGCTCACCTGATAACTCGTGCCATCCGGCAGAGGAAGACTGTCGCCCGTCTTACTGATCAGCCCGCCAATCTGAAACGGTCCCGAACAACTACTAGCCGCCATCGAGCTAGGACCGCTCAATGTCAACGCATCGGGTTTCGTCTGCAATACCGTGGCGTACTTTCCAACGAACCCCAATTTACAGCCCGAGCCGAGCACGATCGTCATGGCAAATGCCGCGTAAATCCACAGAGATGCACCCGGAATTGGCCGGTGCCTGGGGCGGCATCCAGGTAGATGCCTAGTTACCAATAAGAAGCGCGAAGTCATCTAGGCTCTTATCGGGTCGTTCGAGCAAGCACTTTAATGGCGTGTAATTAACGTGTAATTAACAGCTTGTGATTACACTATTGGCCCACTGCCCGAGCAAAATAAGGGATCTTCCCTCCCAATACGTACCCGAACAGCTACTGGTTACCCTGTTTGACGATCACCACCCGCGCAATCCCCACAAAGACGAGAGCCATTCCCAGATAAAACAGAGTGGGCGGGTGTTCGGAAAGCCACCACGCCCCCAGTCCGATATTGATCGGGGTTTGGGCGAGTATACAAAGGCTCGCGACCGCCGTTTTGGCGTATCGGAATCCGACGGTCATCACCATCTGGCCAAGGCTTCCGACAATTCCCACGACAAATAACGTTATCCAATGTTCAGACGTTTCCGGGAATTGCGGGTGGGCTATGAGGCCGGGCAGCGTGAGTACCATCCCGGTAATGCCGAAATAAAATACGATTTCCTGCATCGATGTGCCGTCGACCCTCATTTTTCGGATGAGCGTGTGGGCGGCCCCCATGAAAAGGCCGCTGAAAAGCCCCAGCCCGATTCCCACAGTGTCGTAAGTCCAGAGCGAGGTAACGTCCGTAGGAACGACAACCAAAAGAAGTCCGGTTGCCGCCACGACACCCCCGATCACTTGGGTGCGCGAAACTCGCTCTTTTAGAAAAACCGCGGAGAAAATACTCCCCCAGACGACGCCGGTCATGCCAAGCAGCGTGGCGAGAGCGAGCGGCAGGCGCTGTATTGCGGAGTAGATGGAAACCATCGAAAGGATTCCGAACAGCCCCCGAAAGAAGTGAAACCTCCAAAGGTGTAGACGATAGACAGGCACTTGATTACGTCTGTTAGCACCGCTCGAAAAAATGGCGCCGGCCCACGGCGCCAACATGAGCGTTTGGATGAGCGAGCGGTAAAACACCAGATTGTCGGCGCGAAAATGATCCCGACCCACGCGTATCGCGAGACCCATGCAGGAAAACAAAAGTGCGGCAATGAGGATGAGCGATGCGCCATAGGCCGGGTATTGGGTTGTTTGACTGTGTTTGTCCCTACTTGGTAGTTTCATGCACTTCTATGGAAACCGGGATCCCAACGGATGTCATTCATCGCCTGAGTAATCACGTAATCAATCTTATCGCGGCCGGTGAAGTAGTGGAACGCCCGGCCAGTGTCGTCAAGGAGCTGGTTGAAAACAGCATCGATGCGGGAGCCACCCGGGTGGATATTCGTCTCGGCGATGGCGGCATCCGATCGATTTCGGTTATCGATGACGGGCGCGGAATGCAGAAAGGCAATCTCGGTCTTTGTATCGAGCGCCACGCCACGAGCAAAGTTGAAGACGCCCAGTCGCTTGAAGCGATCGAAACGTTCGGATTTCGCGGCGAGGCCGTCTCCAGCATCGCCTCGGTATCACGGTTGGAGATTCGCTCGCGCCGGCGAGGTGAGGGTTTTGGCCACCGCGTGCGGGTCGAGTTCGGCCGAATGGACGGCGAACCTGAAATCATCGGCCTGCCAGAAGGAACCGCTGTCATCGTGAGCGATCTCTTCGAGCTCGTTCCGGCTCGCCAGAAATTTTTGAGAAGTGTCTCCACCGAGTTCGCGCATTGCCAGCGGGTAGTGCGAGAATTAGCCCTGGGTAACCCCGGGGTCCAGTTTTTCATCTCTCATAATGAGGGGGAGCCCAAGTCCTATGTCACCTCGGGGAGAAAGGCCAGGGTCACCGAATGTCTTAGGGTCGATTGGGAACCATTGATGGTTCGCGAGGAGAACGAGGGGATGGCGCTTGAGGCCTATCTTTCTCCGGGCCACATCATTTCCGATCGCGGGGATTTAAGTCTTTTCGTCAACGGCCGGGCCGTGCGCAACCGAAACCTGCTTTCGGCGGTTAGGCGCGGTTATCTCGAGACCGTCGGCCCGCACCACGATCCGACCGGAGTGGTTTACATCGATATCGCACACGATCGGGTCGACGTGAACGTACACCCGCAAAAAACAGAGGTGAGAATACTGAAATCGGAGAGCCTTTATTCGTGGATTATAGCCGCTATTCGTAAAGCACTAGCCAGGATTCCGGCAGCGGTCACTGAAGCGGCCATTCCCGCTTGGCCCGATTCGAATCGCGCCGTCTGGAATCGATTCGAGTATCCAACTCGGCGGGCTCCCGAGCCAATGCTTCATGTAGCCGAACCGTCTCTCCCCTGGACAACGGTGCCGGAGCCGCTTTCTATGCCTTTGCCACTGTCTAATGACGAATCACCACTCCGCTATCTCGGGCAGGTGAAGGATAGTTACCTGATCTGCGAGGACCCAGAGGGGCTTCTAATGGTGGATCAACACGCGCTTCACGAAAAGTTTAGATTCGAGGAGCTCATGCGACATAGTGAATCTGGCGCTGCATTGGGCCAGCTGCCCAGCCAGCGTTTGTTGCTTCCCAAGGTGGTTCGTCTTTCGTCTGATCTTGTCGCAATTTTCGAATCCAGCCGCCCGCTTCTGGCCCGCCTGGGAATGGATGTGGAGTGGCTGGGGAGCGAGGACGTCGCCATTCGAACGATTCCCGAGCCGTTGAGCGAGACCGAGGCGGAGCGCGTGCTGGTTGAAACTCTGCGATTAATATTGGATGAAGGGGCGCCCGGTGACGAAATGTCAGATGGAGGTCTGGGTCGCATGATGCGTTCGTACGTTGCCACCGTTGCCTGCCACAGCGTGGTTCGGGCGAATCAGCGTTTGAGCGACACCGAGGCCCGTGAGCTGCTCGGTCTTTTGAAAAATTTGGAGATGGGTTGGACGTGTCCTCACGGCCGACCCGTATTATTTCGCATGAGTTTTGGCGAGATGGCGAGGTACTTTCAACGGACATGAATCTCTGCCTCGCCATTTTGGGTCCCACGGCGTCTGGAAAATCGGCGTTTGCGGTCAATCTAGCTGAAAAGTTGAACGGGGAGATTGTGTGTCTCGATTCCTCGACGGTGTACCGCGAGCTCGACATCGGAACGAGTAAACCCTCGCTGGAAGACCAAACAAAGGTGCCGCACCACCTGCTGGATCTTCTGAATCCCAGCGAGAGTTTTTCGGCCTACCATTTCGTCGAGGAGGCCGAGCGGGCGATTGAGGGGATTCAGGCGCGCGGAAAGCTTCCACTCGTCGTAGGAGGCACCTATTTCTATATGCGCGCGCTCCAGCACGGAATGTACCCCAACACGCTGGTGCCGCCCCAGATCCTCGAGGCCATCGAATCGGAATTCGGCGAGGATGAAAGCCTCGACTCTACCCGGTTGCATGCAGAATTGAAAAAGGTGGATCCCGAGGCTGCGTTGAGAATTCACCCCAACGATCGCTATCGGCTCGTTCGTGCGCTGGGTATCTGGAAGACAAGCCAAACGAAAACGAGCGAATTGCGGCCTGAACAACTAAGCGACCGTCAGGCGACTCGAATTTGGATGAAATATGCGATGCTCGTCTCTCGGCGGGAATTAAATAACGCCATTGTGCGACGGTCCGAAGGCATGTTGGCCGGCGGGTTGATTGATGAGGTAAAAAAACTGAATGCGAAGTATCCCCAGGGTCGAGCACTTTCCTGCATTGGTTATGCGGAAGGGGTACGCTTTTTAAACCGCGAAATCACCGACAAACAGCTCAGAAATGAAATCATCGAGAAAACCCGACGGTTAGCAAAACGCCAGGTGACGTGGCTCAGAAGCGACCCCGAGGTGCGCTATATCGACAAGCGGGATCTCGGTAGAGTTGTGCTTGAGGTTGAAAACCTTACCTTTGCCCTGGAGACACCACCGTGAATTCAATGACCGGTTTTGGCCGCGCCGACGGCGTGATCGATGATTTTCACTTTACAGTGGAAAGTAAAAGCGTGAACCACCGTTTTCTCGAGGTTCGCTACCGCCTGCCCACGGCCTTTTCATCCTGGGAGATTGGGCTTGGTGATCTCCTGCGATCGCAGTTCGAGCGCGGAGCATTCGAAATCTCGGTACGCAGTCGTCTCTCCGCCAAAAAAGGGAGTGTTAAGGGGGTCTCCCGGTTTCTCGTGGATGAGCTCGCGCTAGAGAGTCTCGTCAAGGCGACCAAACGGGTGTCCAGCGAAACCGGCGTGGCGATCGCAATCACCGGCGAAATGCTCTTGCAATCGGGGCGAGTGTTCGTGGCCACCGACGAAGAGAAACAGGTCGATGTATGGCGGGCCTTCCGGCCGATCGCCTGTCGTGCTCTTCTTGGGCTTTCCAAAATGCGCGCGTTCGAGGGCAATCGGCTAAAAACGACGCTTGTCGAGGGCATGAATCTCCTGGAGAAAATAGTTCTGCGGCTGAGACGGGAGTCCGAAGGGCAGCCGGCTGCGATTAGGAATCGAGTTCAGGAGCGGATCGCCGGTTGGAATCTGGACCGGGTAGATCCTCAACGTTTGGAGTTCGAGGTGGCTCTTCTCGCTGACAAAGCGGATGTCACCGAGGAGCTGGACCGGCTAGACCACCACCTCAAGGCCTTTCACGATTCGCTCAAGGCGATTGGCCCGGTGGGGCGTAAACTCGATTTTCTGTTGCAAGAATTAAATCGTGAAGTCAATACGTTAGGTGCGAAGGCGGCCCTAGCCTCGGTTTCCCAGGGCAGTATAGAAGCGAAGGTACTTATCGAAAAACTAAGGGAGCAGGTCCAAAATGTCGAATAGTATGAAGAGATTCCCATTTGATTTAAGGGGGGCGACGCTGGACGTGGGGTTTAAAAACTATGTACTGTGCGAGCGGATCATCGCCATTCAAGAGGTTAACTCGCTTCCGGTGCGTCGCATGCGCGACAGGGCCGTACAAATGAACATGCTGGTGGACGCATCAGCGGGGCGGCGGGAGCGATCTATCGTTGTGATGGATTCGGGCCATCTGGTGGTTACCAGTATCGGATCGACTAAGCTCCAGGAACGTTTGATAAACGCCACCCTCCAGTCAGCTGTCGCCCGTCAGGAATTGGAGGAGGGTGAGTTTGTCTCGTAGAGATCCCCAAAATGACATCCAGCCCCGCCTCATCGTCGTTGCGGCGCCTTCTGGAGCCGGCAAAACCACGCTGTGTGAAAAACTCCTGAAAGACTTTCCAAATGTTCGGCCTTCGATATCGACTACAACGCGCAAGCAACGCCCCACTGAGATTCAGGGCACCCACTATTTTTTTGTTTTACCGGACGAGTTCAAGGCTCGCGCGGCTCGGGGAGAATTCGCCGAGTGGGCCGAGGTTCATGGAAATCTCTATGGCTCGTCGCGCGACCAAATTGAGGCGGCCTTGGCTCGGGGTGAGCACGTGCTCTTTGATATCGATGTCCAGGGGGCCCAAAGCCTCGTGAAGCATTTTGGAAATCGGGTATTACTCATTTTTATTCAACCGCCTTCGATGGCCGCGCTGGAGGCGCGGCTGGTGAATCGAAAGGGAGATTCTCCCGAGGCTATTGAAACGAGGCTTCGCAATGCCTACAATGAGGTCGGATGGAGTCGGATCTTTGATTATCAGATTGTAAACGATCAACTCGACCGGGCCTATCAGGAGCTGCAAGCCATCTTCAGGAAAGAATGTCAGTCAACACACCCATAGACACTGCCGCGCCCTTCGAGCCGGTCTCCGCGCTCAAAAATTTTCTGAGCCAGGTTAAATTGACAAGCCCTAAAGCCGATACCGCCATTATCGAAAAGGCGTTTCATTTTTCGGTCGGGGCGCATCGGGATCAAAAGCGTTCCAGTGGCGAGCCGTTCATCGAACACCCGCTGGAGGTTGCCCGAATTCTCGCCGAGCTTAAGCTCGACACGACGACCATAGTGACCGGTCTTCTGCACGATACGGTCGAGGATACCCGCGCGACGCTCGCCGAGGTAGAAAAGGAATTCGGTGCGGATATCGCAGGCCTCGTTGATGGAGTCACCAAGATCAGCCAGATTACCTTCCAGACGAGCGAAGAAAAGCAGGCCGAAAATTTTCGCAAAATGATTATCGCAATGGCGAAAGACCTGCGGGTGATTATCGTCAAACTCGCCGACCGTCTGCACAACATGCGCACGCTTCAGCATTTAAAGCCTGAAAAACAGGTAAAAATCGCGTTGGAAACGCTCGAAATTTACAGCCCTCTGGCCAATCGCCTGGGCCTTTCCTCGATGAAACGCGAGCTCGAAGACCTCTCTCTGCGTTTTACCAAACCAGAGATCTTCTACCGTCTCGTCGCCAGCGTGAATAAAAAAATGAAAGAGCGCGAGCAGTATACCGAGGACGTACTGCGGCTGATTCAGTCCACGGTCCAGGAGCACGGATATACCACGGCCAACGTCTCGGGTCGCCCGAAGCATTTTTTCAGTATCCACAAGAAGATGGAAAAGCGTAACGTCACCTACGATCAGGTCTATGACATCACCGGTTTCCGAGTGTTGGTGGAAAACGTAGAGCAATGTTACGCGGTATTGGGGTTGCTCCATTCCCTCTGGACTCCCGTTCCGGGTCGATTCAAGGATTACATCGCCATCCCCAAGGCCAATTTCTACCAGTCCTTGCATACGACGGTCGTCGGTCCCGGTGGTGAGCGTATCGAGATCCAAATTCGGACGCACCTCATGCATGACACCGCCGAGCGAGGCATCGCCGCCCACTGGGCCTATAAGGAAAATAAAGGCGCCCAGGGCGATTCCGAAAAATTTAGTTGGCTCAACCGACTGGTCGAATGGAACCGCGATCTTTCCGATCCGAACGAGTTTTTGGAGACGGTAAAGCTCGACCTTTTCGCCGAGGATGTTTACGTCTTTACGCCGAAGGGACAGGTGATGGAATTTCCCAAGGGTTCCACGCCGCTCGACTTTGCCTATGCGGTCCACACCGACCTGGGTAATCGCTGTATCGGCGCCAAGGTCAACGGACGCATGGTGCCGCTGAAACACAAGTTAAAGAGCGGCGACACGATAGAGGTCATCACCTCGCCAAACCAGAAGCCCAACAAGGACTGGCTGAAAATAGTGCGTACGTCGCGATCGAAAAATAAAATCCGGCAGTTCATCAAGCATGCGGAACACGAAAAATCCAAGTCGATGGGGGAGATGATTCTCGACAGGGAGTTCAAAAGGGAGAACCTCCGCTTAAAAACTCTGATTAAGGACGGCACGCTCCAGGGTGTTGCCGATGGCTTTTCGCTCAAAACGGTGGACGATCTGTTAAGCGCCGTCGGGTACGGGAAAATCAGTGTCCGTAAAATTTTAACGCGCATCCAGCCCGAGCGTGAGGCGGCGGCGCCGATCCCCGATTCGCCCCTGCAAAGGATTTTTCAAGAGGCGACCAAAAAGAACCGCGAACGCCAGGTGGTAACGGTAAAGGGTGTCGATGATATTTTGGTGCGGTTCGCGCGGTGTTGCAGTCCCGTGCCCGGGGATCCGGTGGTGGGATTTATTACCCGTGGCCGAGGCATCAGCGTCCATTCCAAAAAGTGCCCGAAGGTATTCGACACCGACCCCCATCGGCTCGTGGATATCGATTGGGATACCACTAAGAAGGCCGATCGGATCATTAAGGTACGCGTCACCTGCGACGACAGACCGGGCCTGCTCGCCGACATGAGCCGTGTGATCCGCGATCTCAATACCAATATCAGCCGAGCCACCGTCGGTACGACCAAGGACAAAAAGGCGGTGTGCAACTTCGCCGTGGCGATTCAGGATCTCGGGCACCTCTCCAAAATCATCTCGGCGCTCGAGGGTGTTGAAGGGGTCATCTCGGTGCAGCGGGTGCAGAAGAAAGAAACTTAGGTGCGGGTTTTAGCCCCTTCCAACAGTCGAGATAATTCTTTTGTAACGATGGCGAAGTCTCCGCAACAGCGCTGGTTCGAAAGGGAATGCAACTTTCAAACATGAAGGCAAGGGTGTTTTCATAGCGTTTGGGTTCGTCCGAGGATTTCAGCGCCGAATAATAGGTGTCTGCATCGGGGCCATGCGCCGACATGCAATTGTGAAGGCTCGATCCCCCTGGAACAAAACCGGTCGCCTTGGCATCGTAGGTGCCGGAAATCAGTCCCATGAATTCGCTCATGGCGTTTCGATGATAATACGGAGGACGAAAGGTGTGTTCGGCCACCATCCAGCGGGGCGGAAAGATGACAAAATCGAGATTGGATGTTCCCGGCACTTCCGACGGCGAGGTCAGCACCGTAAAGATGGACGGATCGGGGTGATCGAAACTGACCGAATTCATCGTGTTAAACAACGAGAGATCATACTGGTATGGATAGTAGTTTCCGTGCCAGGCAACCACATCCAGCGGCGAGTGATCGAGCGCGGCCTTCCACAGATTGCCCTGAAACTTGGTCACCAATTCGAATTTTCCCCGCCGTTCCTCATAGCGTGCTTTCGGCGCGCAAAAATCCCGGGGGTTGGCTAAACCGTTTGCGCCAATCGGACCCAGACCAGGCAGGCGGAGCGGCACTCCGTGATTTTCGCACACATAGCCCCGTGCCTTACTCTCGCTCAGGAACACCTGAAACCGAATACCCCTCGGTACCACGCCGATTTCGCCGGGGCCGAATTGAAGGCGGCCCATTTCGGTATCAATTCGTAATGAACCCTCTTGCGGCACAATCAACAGCTCTCCATCGGCGCTGTAAAAGAATTCCGAATCCATGGAGCGCGTGGCCGCATACAGATAAATGGTATTTCCTCGGCGAAAGCTCACGTCACCGTTCTCGACCCACGTTTGAAGTGATGACACAAAGTCAACGGATGAGGTTGGGTAGGCGATGGGGTTCCAGCGCATCTGGTTGGGCGATGCGCGAAAGCCGGGGGATGGCACAATGTGTTTTTGATCGATGAGGCAAAATGCCTCATGAGTTACAGACGGCTGTATCCGATACAGCCAGGTCCGTAAGTTCTCGCCGCGCGGCGCCGTAAAGGCAGACCCGGTCAACTGCTCCGCAAATAACCCGTGAGCAACGTTTTTCGGCGAATTCTGACCGACGGGCAATGAGCCCGCGACCGCTTCCGATTCAAAATGATTTCCTAATCCGACGAGGAATTCCATGCAGCTACCCGGTGAAAAACATTTTGAGTCCTCATTTCCGCTTTGTCATCCGAATCCTTTTGAGAGAAAATAATGAACTCAATGGGTTACTAAGAAATGCATATGTTAACGCCTAAACGAAAAACGAAATTATCAACGCCATCCATCGTTGGACTCGACAAAAGTGCTCGAGGTATCGACGGATACCCCTGCGCGCTTTTGGCTCGTCCGCCTCGACTGGCTCGATTCTTTCGTTTTTCGTTTAGGCGTTAACATATGCATTTCTTAGTCGAATTCTTTTGACTCTCTTGAATCAATGCTTATGATTCGACGAGCAAAAAATTTTTAGCCTGATTGATTGGCGTTATTTGGGATGACACCAGGGTTTTGAGATTTCAACATTGAAATTTCCTTTGGAGGATACATGAACCCTACTGAATCGACAGCATGGATGCCCGCCGATGCTTTTGGGCCGCGTACCGCCGAATCCCCTTACGGGTGGGGCTTGCCACTGAACATTTCGACTCACGGTCAGGCCTTGGATTGTCTGAACAATATCCTACAGTGGTTTGCCGTTATCCTGTTTGTCGGCTGGGCCATTTATTTTGTCTACTGCCTGTACCGTTTTCGCGCGCGTCCCGGACATCGACCGGATGCGTCGACTCAACATTTCAAGATCCCAAAGGTCATCGAGATTGGAGTCGTGATTTTTGAGGTTTGTATTCTTTTTTTACTCGGAGCCCCCTTGTGGGCGAAGGCGAAGGATGCTTTTCCCGATGAAAAGGATGCCTTAAATGTTCGCGTGGTGGCGGAACAGTTCGCCTGGAACTTTCACTACCCTGGTCGGGACGGAAAATTTGGTAAGCGGAGCCTCGATCTCATCGATGGGACTAACCCCATCGGGTTGGATCGCAGCGATCCCGATGCCAAGGATGATATCTTTACCATTAATAATCTCCATATTCCGGTGGGTAAAAAAGTGATCGCGACCGTTTCATCGAAGGACGTGATTCATAGCTTTTTTCTTCCGGTTATGCGCGTGAAGATTGATGCTATTCCAGGCATGGAGAACCGTGTTTGGTTCGAAGCGAATCAGTCCGGCTCTTTCGAAGTTGCCTGCGCCCAGCTCTGCGGCAATAGCCATTTTCGAATGAGAGGCATCCTGAGTGTCGATACGCCGGAGGCGTTCGAAGCGTTTATGGCGGAAGAGGAAAAGGCTTTGGCGGAGGATTCTCAATGAGCAGTCACGATTCAAACCATCCCGATTCACACGGCCATCATTCGCCCGGCCACGGGTCCCATACGCACGAGATGGGATTTATTCGAAAATGGATTTTTTCGACCGATCATAAAATTATCGGCCTTCAGTATGCGGTTGCCTCAATGGGTTTTCTTCTGTTTGGCTTCGGGCTCATCCTGTTTTTACGGTGGCAGTTGGCCCACCCCAACCAACCGATCCCGTTCTTCGGCGCGTTTCTTCCGGAGGCTTGGGTAACCGGTGGCGTAATGACTCCCGATTTTTACAATGTCATCGGGGCGATGCACGGAACCATCATGGTTTTTCTTGGGGTCGTGCCACTTTCGGTCGGCGGGTTCGGGAACTACCTATTGCCCCTTCAGGTGGGTGCTCAGGACATGGCCTTTCCCAAGCTAAACATGGCCAGTTTCTGGGTGTTTTTCGTGGGCGGCGTGATCATGATGTGGAGCTTTTTTCTTCCCGAAGGTCCGGCGGCCAACGGGTGGACCTCCTACCCCCCGCTTTCCGTCATCGCCAATAACGGCCAAACTTTTTGGCTCCTGGGAATGGTGTTTCTCATCACCTCTTCTCTATTGGGTAGTGTGAACTTCATCGTGACGGCGGTGCACCTGCGAGCGAAAGGCATGTCTTTTTTCCGGTTACCCATTTTCGTCTGGGCCCAGCTGGTTACCGCCTTTCTGCTGCTCCTGGCGTTCCCACCGCTCGAAGCGGCAAGCGTGTTACAGCTCATGGATCGGGTTTTTGGCTCCAGTTTTTTTCTGCCTAGCGGACTCGTCGTCAGCGGTGAAAAGCTCGCGGTGAGCGGCGGGGGTAATCCGTTACTGTGGCAGCATCTATTTTGGTTTTTAGCCCACCCAGAGGTCTATGTGCTGATTCTGCCGGGTTTTGGGATCGTCGCAGAAATTATCGCAACCAATACCCGAAAGCCATTCTATGGATACCAGACTCTCGTTTACTCCATCATTTTCTTGGGCTTCATGTCGTTTTTCGTGTGGGCCCACCATATGTATATGACGGGGATGGGAACGAATCTGTCTAATTTTTTCCAGGCGACGACGCTGATTATTTCGGTCCCGTCGGTAGTCATCCTGACGACGATGCTTCTGACGCTTTGGGGGGCCTCTATCCGGTACACGGTTCCCATGATGTTCGCGCTGGCCTTCCTTCCGATGTTTGCAATTGGGGGGCTAACCGGACTGCCGCTGGGGCTGGCCGCCAGCGATATCCACCTGCACGATACCTATTACGTCATCGGTCACTTTCATTATGTCGTGGCTCCAGGAACGCTGTTTGCTCTTTTTGCCGGCGTTTACCATTGGTTTCCTAAGATTACCGGTCGAAAGATGATTACGGCTCTGGGAAAGATTCATTTTTGGATCTCTTTCGTGGCGATTAACGGCGTCTTCTTCCCGATGTTCTTTCAGGGGTTGGCCGGAGTATCCCGGCGTCTGTATGACCCGACCGTTTACGCTCATGCCGCCAAAGCTCAGCCGCTCAACGTGATCAGCTCCTACTCTGCTTTCTTGCTAGGGTTCGCTCAGATATTTTTTCTGATAAACATTCTTTACAGTGTGTTTAAGGGGAAAAAGGTCGAGTCGGATAACCCTTGGGAATCGACGACTCTGGAGTGGGCCACCTCGACACCGCCGCCGCACGAGAATTTTCCCCAGCCGGTCGAGGTGTTTCGAGGTCCTTACGAATATGGGCTTTCCCCGAAAGGTTATAGCCCTCAGCACTTACAGGAGACATGAGTTGCCATGATAGTCATTCCACATATTGATAAACCGCACCCACTGACCGGCGTAACCAACGGCAAATTTGGAATCTGGCTTTTTTTAGCGTCCGAGGTGATGCTTTTCGGTGCCTTCTTTTCGACGTTGATCATTTTAAGAACGGGATCATCGAGCTGGCCGATTGGCTCCGAGGTTCTCAACGTTCCGCTCGCGACCGTGAACACCGCCGCGCTCATCGCATCCAGCGTCACCATTGTGCTCGCGTGGGCGGCGCTCAAGCTGAACCAGCTCGGCAAATTTCGAATGTACATGGGGCTCACCATCCTGTTGTCATTCGTCTTTTTGGTGATCAAATATTTTGAGTACACACATAAGTTCCATCTCGGCCTTTTTCCGTCGACGAGTACCTTTTACGCGATTTACTTCGCCATGACCGGTTTGCATGGCATTCACGTAATCGCCGGTATTATCGTGAACACCTATTTACTCGGGCCGGGGTCCACGCTGTGGCGGACAAAACCCGAGCAGTTCACCGGTCGTGTCGAATGCGCGGGGCTCTACTGGCATTTTGTGGATTTGGTCTGGATCTTTCTGTTTCCATCGTTCTACCTGCTATAACCGGGAAAGGGATACTCATCATGAGCGCTGCATCTTCTGTATCACACGAAGAAATGGGTAAGCATGTCAGGATTTACATCGGCGTTTTTGTAGCTCTTCTGTTTTTGACGGCAGTTACCGTTGGCATCTCGTACCTTCATTTTTCAAAGGGCATGGCCATCGCGGTGGCTCTCTTTGTCGCGTCCATCAAAGGGGGGCTCGTTGCCTCTATTTTTATGCATCTCAATGACGAGCGCAAAATAATCTACTGGGTCCTCGGCTTGACTCTGGTTCTTTTTCTGCCATTGATATCGATTCCGTTGATGTTATGTCATTAAAAGCATTTCATTTAGTATTTTGCATTGTTGTTGGCGCATTTCTCGTCGGCTTTGGCGGGTGGTGCATTGATCAGTTTCAAGCGAGCGGCAGTCTACTGATTCTGTTGACGGGATTGGGCTCAATCGTTTTGGGAATTCTTACTCCGCTTTACCTGCGCTGGTTTCTAAGAAAACTGGCCGGCGTGGGATTTGTAGTTGCGCTTCTTGCCTCACCGACATTGGCCTGGGCCTGCCCAGTTTGCCTGGGTAATTCCAATCACCCGATGGTGAAGAGCATGAATAATGGGGTTGTTTTTCTAATGGTGGTAACGACGATGGTCCTGATCCCATTTATCGTGATGATTGTTACCTTGGCGATACGGTCTCGCCGCCTGGCGCACTTGAGTATTTGAGAATCTGATCTAATATTACCGCGCATGCTCAAACTTTCGACTTTAGGATATGACGCTTTACGCCGACAAGATAGAAAGCTCGAGAAGTAATTGTTTAGTGGAAATACAGGCGGATGATTACTGCGGTCATTAGTCTTGGTCTCATCCTTTTTGTTGCCCAATTACAAGCCTTCCCACCTTGCCAGCTTGAAAGATTTTCGGCATCTGACTGGGAGACGGAGTTTCTGATCCCAAAATCGAAGACCCTAGAGCTGGAGCCTCAGTTTAAGCAAGGTCCAATGTTTTTCAACTTGGGTCGAGAAATGGGCGCAGGCGTGAATTCCAGTTCCTTTTCTAATTATCTTCCGTTTGCTTTGGTTTCAGCGGATGTTAATGCAAAACATCGAGCGGAGTTTGACTCCGACGGCCCACCCTCATTCGCGAGTGTTCTGAAGCAAATAAAAAAACCGGAACCCATCTCGTCACGCTACTCGCTAACGAACGTGGCACTCTGCTGCCGCAATATTGTGATATTTCCCATTGAGGTAATGAATGTGTACACAACCGCCATGGAAACCGGTCCATGGGTTCCTCGCGTCTTGCAACTCCACAAAAGGCCAAACGTCAGTTATTTCAACTCTTACCTTTCAAGTGACTCAGATGCTCCCACACTTTCCCCACTGGGCCAGCAGTTCGCGACCCGTATGCCCGGTAAAACTTTTCTCGACCTTGCCTCTGGCGACCGAAAGAGAGCTGTAGCCCACCGTGCAGTTGCGCAAAAGTTTGGAGCAACCGATTATGTTGGTGTGGACCTGAACAATTCGCCATCGAGAAAAACATGGCGCGGAGAGTTCCCCGAACTTTCAACCGATTCTGATTTTACATCTAGATACTTCAAAGACGATATATTGACCTTCTTACGAAGATTGAAACGTCCTGGGCCGCTATTCATACGGATTGAAGGGCTTGAAGCTTATCAGCAAGGCCACGGCGATCCCGCGCACGAGTACCTTCAGAAAGTGATGGCACAGATCCAAAATGTCACTCAGCCAGGCGATGTTCTATCAGTTGGAACAGTCGTAAGCTTCATCCAACCGTTTGCAAGGGATCCCGGCACGTATGGATCAGAAACCATAGACCCGCGTAACTATGGCTTTCGTCTCGCGGAGGGATCAATCCCTGAAAAAGATGGACGCAAATCTGGAAAAGAGCGCCTTTGGATCAAACAATAGCGCGCGATCGCCACGCATGGGATCTCCATCAAATAAGTGCAGCCCTCCGCCCCTGACGCACCGATTAATTCCCGGGCCCAAACCTAGTTTGCGTCGGCTTGTCAGCCCAAAGTTTTGCTTTGCAAATCGTTGGGCTCACCGTGTCCTCGAAGTGCAGTCTCAATGGTGAGCCGCTCATCCAGCCAACTTCGCTCGATAACA